>NZ_JCBATA010000029.1:0-86734 GCF_059816245.1 Frankia sp. RB5 | reverse complement strand
CGTGGATGGGGTGGTGGTGGCGGCGGGCGTCGGAGAGGCGTTCGAGGAGCAGGACGCCGGCGCCGTCGGCCCAGCCGGTGCCGTCGGCGTCGGCGGAGAACGCCTTGCACCGCCCGTCCGGGGCCAGCCCCTTCTTGCGGCTGAACTCGACGAGGATGCCCGGGGTCGACATGACCGTCACTCCGCCGGCCAGCGCGAGGTCACACTCCCCGGCCCGCAGCGCCTGGGCCGCGAGGTGGATGGCGACCAGCGACGCCGAGCACTGGGTGTCCACGCACAGCGCCGGTCCCTCCAGGCCGAGATGGTAGGCGACCCGACCCGCGATCACCCCCGCCGCCGTCCCGGTGAGCAGCTGGCCTCGGGCCTCCCCCTGCGCGGTGTGCCAGGCCGGCCCGTAGTCCTGCAGCGACACCCCCGTGAAGACGCCCGTCGGACTGCCACGCAGCGCGTGCGGATCGATCCCGGCGCGTTCCACCGCCTCCCACGACACCTCCAGCATCAACCGCTGCTGCGGATCCAACGCCGCCGCCTCCCGCGGACCCATCCCGAAAAACGACGCGTCAAACCGATCCACCCCCACCACGAACCCACCCCGACGCGTATACGCCGTCCCCGCATGATCCGGATCCGGATGAAAAAGCCCCGCCAGATCCCACCCCCGATCCACCGGCAACCCACCCGTCACATCCCGACCCGCCCGCACCACCTCCCACAACGCCTCCGGCGAATCCACCCCACCCGCCAACCGACACCCCATCCCCACCACCACCACCGGATCATCGACACCACCAGGCTCCAGCCGACCGGCGTGGCGCGCGGCGTCCCGCGCACTGGCGCCACCGGGCTCCCCGGCGCCGAGCAGGGCGTGGCGCAGGTATTCGGCGAGGGCGTCGGGACTGGGCTCGTCGAACAGGAGCGTCGCGGGCAGCCGTATCCCGATCCGCTCCCCGAGGTCGCCCCGCAGCCGCTCGGCGCGGTCGCGGTAGATGCCCCACGACCGCCACGGCGCCCGCCGGTCGAGGCCGGCGCGCCCACCGGCCGGCTGACCCGTGACAGCGGCGATCTCCGCGACGATGGCGTCGACCAGCAGGTCATGCTGGTCGCGCGCCGATCGGCCGGTCAGCCGGGCTCGCCATGCCGCGCGCGGCGTGCTGGCCGCGTGGGCGGAGCGACCCGGCGAGTGGCGCGTCTGGCGCATGCGAACTCCCAGGTTGCTCGGGACACCCATGGCCATCGAGCGGTCGGATGGCCTGGTGGGATGGGGGCGAGCACAGCGCCGGCGACGACTGCCCACGTCCGCGCACGGTCGAGGGGGCGACCGGCGGGCGGACGCGGCGGCCCTGGAACGCGTCCGGGGCCGTACCAGGGTGACGCGCCAGCCGCCGGCGTCGTACGGACCTGCGCTGCGCGACGGAACAACGGAGGGAACGATCAGCCGGGACACTCCCCGGTGATCATCAGTGGAGCCTGGGGGAATCCTGCCCGACGGCACCGGGGAGCGCCAAACGGTCGTGGCGCGTTCGAGCCACCACGCTCGTCGGACGACGCCCGGCCGCCTCCCGTCGCCGCAGGTCCGACGCCGGGGCCCCGACCGCCCTGTCAGGATGCTCACGCCCAGCAGCAGGGCCCACCATGCCCAGGCGAGCCCACCCGTCCGCGTGTGGATGACCATGAAACGACAGTAGGCCGGCGACACCGGATTGTCGAACATGCGTTCGCATCCTGTGGACAGCGGGGTGGGCATCCCCGGGCATCCGCGGACCGGGGCGCGCACGGGGCTCCGGCCGATCGCGTAGAGTGCCGCCATGCTCATGCGCAGGAGCCAGTGGTGGCCCGCCGTCCCGGCGGTCCCCGACATGCGCGCGTAGTTCCCGACGACGCACGCGGCCGCCCCGAAGCGGCCGCCGTCGTCCCCCTCGGCACGGGAAGCAGCGGCCGCCGGTCACCGGCCGTCGCGTCCCCACCTCACCGAGGACACGATCATGGATCTTCTTCGTTCCCTGCTCGCCACCGTCGTGGCCGGCGGCGATCCCGGACCGTTCGCGCTGTTGCGCCGCGAGGGCGCCGACCACGTCGACGTACTGCGCGGCGAGCTCGCGGTCGTCGCGACCATCGCCGAGATCCCCCTGCCCGCCGGACCCGCCGGGCCGCACACCCTGGCGTTGGTGCCCTACCGCCAGCTGGCCGAACACGGACTGCCGTGCGTCGACGACGGAACCCCGCTGGAGTGCCTGCGCCTGACCGGGCACCACCGGGTGCCGCTCGCCGACCTCGTCGCACGGCTGGCCAGCACCACCCTGCCCACCAGTACCACGCCGCTGGCCGGTGCCGGGCGGTTCGACCTCGACGACGAGCAGTACGCCGAGCTCGTGCGCACGGTCCTGCGCGACGAGATCGGCCGCGGCGAAGGCGCGAACTTCGTCCTGCACCGCACCTACCTGGCGACCGTGCAGGGCCCGCCCCTGGCCGCGGGTCTCGCGGCGCTGGGCCGGCTGCTCGTCGACGAGCCCGGCGCCTACTGGGCGTTCCTCGTCCACACCGGCACCCGAACCCTCGTCGGCGCGACGCCGGAACGACACGTCAGCGTCGCGTCCGGGCAGGTGACGATGAACCCGATCAGCGGCACCCACCGGCTCTCCGCGCCGCGCGCGGCGGACCCGGCCGACCTGCTGCGCTTCCTCGCCGACCCGAAGGAGACCGACGAGCTGTACATGGTCCTCGACGAGGAGCTGAAGATGATGGCCCGCCTCGCCGCGGACGGCGGCGGCGTCCACGGCCCGCGCCTGAAGCGGATGGCCCATCTCGTGCACACCGAGTACCTGCTCACCGGCCGCGGCGACGTCGACGTGCGGGACGCGCTGCGGGAGACGATGTTCGCGCCCACCGTCACCGGCAGTCCGCTGCGCAACGCCCTGCGGGTGATCGCCCGTCACGAGGGCAGGGGACGGCGCTACTACAGCGGCGTCGCCGCCCTGCTCGGACGCGACGCCGCCGGTCGCCAGACCCTCGACGCGCCCATCCTGATCCGCACGGCCGAGCTCACCGCGGACGGTGTCCTGCGCGTCCCGGTCGGCGCCACCCTCGTGCGCCACTCCACCCCGCGCGGCGAGGTCGCCGAGACCCATACGAAGGCGACCGGCATCCTCGCCGCCTTCGGCCTGCGCACGGGCCCGACCCCCGACACCCCACCGGCACCGCGGACGCCCAGGAGCGGGGTGGTCGAACGCGCCGCGCCGGACGATGGCATCGGTTGCGACGTCGAGCCCGGCGTCGCCGCGGCGCTCGCGGCCCGCAACACGCACCTCGCCCGGTTCTGGCTCGACCGCCCGGCCCTGCGCGACACCGCCGTACCGGCGCTGCGCGGCCGCACGGCTCTCGTCGTCGACGCCGAGGACGCGTTCGCCGTCATGCTGGCCCACCTGCTGCGCGCCCTCGGCCTGCGGGTCACCGTACGGCCGTGGCAGGACCTCGCCCCGGTGCCCGACAGCGTGGACCTGCTCGTCATCGGCCCCGGCCCCGGCGACCCGCGGGCGACCCGGGACACGCGCCGCGCCGGGCGGACGGCGACCGCCCCGGGCGCGGGGAACAGCACCGCCACCGGGGCGGGCCTACCGACGTGGATCGACGCGGACGTGCCGGTGGACGCGGCGGCGAAGATGGACGCGCTGCGCGGGCTGCTCACCGAGCGGCTCGAGAGCGGGCTGCCGTTGCTCGCGGTGTGCCTCGGCCAGCAGCTGCTCGCCGGGCTGCTCGGGCTTCGCCTGCACCGCCGGGAACGTCCTCATCAGGGCCTCGCCCGCACTGTCGACCTGTTCGGCCGGCCGCGCCGTGTCGGCTTCTACTCGACGTTCACGGCCCTCGCGGACGCCGACGACCTCACGACGGCGCACGGCCGGGTCCGGATCGCCCGCGACCCGGCCGACGGCACGGTGCACGCGCTGCGCGGCGCCACGTTCAGCGGGCTGCAGTTCCACCCCGAGTCGGTGCTCAGCCAGGACGGCCTGGCCATCCTGCGCGACGACCTGACCGATCTGCTGGCACCGTGCGCGCCGGTCCAGACCGGCACCGCAGGCGACCGCCCCTGAGACGGGAAGGTGGGATGGGAGGATTGTCGGTCATGGTCACGATCAGGTCGGCGGTACCGGCGGACGCCGCCGGCGTCCAGGCCGTCTACGCACCGTTCGTCGCCGCGTCGGCGGCCACATTCGACGAGGAGCTGCCGTCGATCGAGGCACTGCGGGCCCAGATGACGGCCGCTCCTCGCAGGCCGTGGCTGGTCGCCGAGGCCGGGGACGGGATGGTGGTCGGCTACGCGTATGCGAGCGCGCACGGCACCCGGTCGTCCTACCGCTGGTCGGCGAACACCTCGATCTACCTCACCAGCGGCCAGCACCGGCGCGGCCTGGGCCGGCGGCTGTACGGCGTGCTGATCGCCGAGATGCGCCGACTCGGATACCTCAACCTGTACGCGGGCATCACGCTGCCCAACGACGCGAGCGTCGGGCTGCACACCTCGATCGGCTTCGCCCCGGTCGGGGTCTACCCGGCGGTGGGATACCGGCTCGGGGCGTGGCGGGACGTCGGATGGTTCGGGCTGGCCCTGACCGGCCCGCCGCCGGACCCACCGGCCGAGCCCCTCGCCTGGCACCCCGAGGACCTGCTCGCCCCCCCGTCCGACGGGGGCCGGGCCGAGCTGACCGCGCCGCCAGCCTGACCGACGGCGGACGGGGACGGCCACCGCCCGGATCGAGGCCGTCTCAGCGTTCCCCGGCCCAGCGGCGGTCGTCCTCGTCCCACTGCTCGTTGCGGTCGTCGAGCCGGGACCGCCAGTTCGCCGCCTGCTCGGCGCTCTCGTAGGGACCGAGCCGGCGGTGCCCGGGCGCGTCCGGCGGGTTCTCCACCCGCTCATGGTCCAGGCACCACCACCAGCCGGTCGGGTTCCACGCCGTGCTGTCCACGGGGCCGCCGTCTCCCCGGCGGCCCCGCCCGCCGCGCAACGCCTGCCGCACCCTCGTCCACATATCGGATCACTACCCGGATTCGGCCGCCGCGCACCCTGCCCCGCGGCCGCAACCGCCTACAGCGCAGCGGCCGCCGGGATCAGCCGTTCACCGAGCAGCTCCAGCGGGCGCAGCGTCTCCACACCCGGCACGGAGCCGTGGTAGTGGGTGATACCCAGAGTGGCGAGATGGCGCATGTCGGCGAGCAGCTCGTCGACCTTCTCCCCACCGGGACCCGGGTCGAGCGGACCGATCACGGTCTTCTCGATCTCGTCGTAGTCGCGCCCGACGTCGGCGCAGTGCCGGCGCAGCACGTCGAGCTTGTGCTCGACCTCGGGGCCGTTGAAGAGGTTGCAGGCCTGGGCGTACTGGGCGACGAGCCGCAGCGTCTTCTTCTCGCCGCTGCCGCCGATGAGGATCGGCGGATGCGGGCGGCGCAGCGGCCGCGGCACGCCCAGCGTGCGCTCCAGCTGGTAGTGACGGCCCTGGTAGGGGGCGTCACTGTCGCTCCACATCTGCAGGCAGATCTGCAGCGCCTCCTCGAGCCGCTCGAAGCGCTCGGCCGTGGGCGGGAAGTTCAGGCCCAGGCCGCGGGCCTCGTCCTCGAACCAGGCGGCGCCGATCCCGAGCGCCGCGCGCCCCTCGGAGAGCACGTCCAGGGTGGCGACGAGCTTGGCGAGCAGGCCGGGCTCGCGGTACACGACCGCCGAGACCCAGGCCAGCAGCTCGATCCGGCTGGTGCGCGCGGCCAGGTAGCCGAGCGTCGTGTAGGCCTCGAGCATGTCGTGCTCGGGCGGGCCGACCATGGCGATCTGCCAGAGGTGGTCCATCACGGAGAGCTTGGCGAACCCGGCGTCCTCGGCCGCGGCGGCCACCCGGGTGAGGTCCCGCGCGAGGGTGTCCGGTCCGCCGGACCAGGTGAAGTCGGAGATGTGCAGCCCGATGTGCATGGGCGTCCTTCCCGTCGGGCGAGGGCAGGCCGCGTCGCGCGCCTGCGCCGGGTCGGGTGGGGCGTGAGTGGAGCGTTCTCCACTTGGGACCCTACCGTCCGTCCGGCGCGCGCCGACGAGGGTGACGCTCCCTGTCCCGGCACCGCCGTTCGGGTACCGCCACGCGCCGGTCCCCCGAGGCACACCGGCGGCGGCGGACGTACAGATCGGGTATGACGGAAAGGAGGCGCGGCGTGGCGCCACCGGTAGGGACGACCCGGTCAGACAGGACGGCGATGACGCGAGCGGCACGATGAGCGGCACCTCCACGGCCCAGCCCCCGACCGTCCCGGCCCCGGCCGACCATCCGCGGGGCCGGCCGAGCTCGGCGGCGGGAGGCGCGGCGCGGATCGCGACCGACCAGAACGACCCGTCGGCCCGGGAGTACCCCGAGAGCCGGTTCCGGCTGGACGCCTACACGCAGGGCGCCCGGGGGGTGCGGGTCACGGCCAGGCTCGGCCCGTGGTTGTGGGGGCCGCACGGCGAACCGTCGGCGGGGGCGCTCGGCGTGCTCGTGGACAATGCCGTCGGCGCCGAGATCTTCCGGGAGCATCCGCGCGAAGTGTTCGCGGTCACCTCGGAGCTGTCCTACGACCTCGTCGCGCCGCCGCCCTGGTCAGGCCCGGAGCTACAGGCCGAGGCGACGCTGTTCGGCCGTGACGGAGCCGGCGGGACGGCCGGCTGCGAGGTGCGCGACGGGTCGGGCCGGCTCGTCGCGGTCGCGACCGGCCGCTGCCGCTGGATTCCGCTGCCGCCGGTGCTGCGCCGGCACGGCGGCGCTCCGGTGCCGCCGGTGCGGCTGCCCGCGGCGCACGGCAGCCTGCTGGCGACACTCGGGATCCCCGCCGGGCCGACGCGGCACGGTGAGCTCGGCCGGCTCGTTCTGCCACCCTCGCCGATGTTCGGCAACAGCGGCGGCGCGGTGCACGGCGGCATCCTGTTCTGCCTGACCGACACGGTCACCGACGCCCTGGCCGAGCCGGGACAGCCGGAACGCACCACCAGCCTGCGGATGAACTACCTGCGGCCGGCGGATCAGTCCCAACCGGTCACGGCTACGGCCGAGGCCATCCACCGCGGCCGCTCGCTCGTCGTGTACCGGGTGACGACGGCCGGCCCGTCCGACCGCCCGTACACGATCGCCACCGTGACCCGGGAGCGCACCGCCGGGCAGCCGGCCTGAGTCCGGCGTCGCCGCGTCGCCCCTCGGCGGGGGGTGGCGACGCGGCGGGCGCGGCCGGCTTCCTGGCCGATCAGGGGATGGCGGCGCGGATGGTCTGGCGCAGCGAGGACAGGGTCGCGGCCAGCGCGGTCGGCTCGTGACCGCAGTGCGCCATGCAGTTGGCGCAGCGCGGGTCGCGGCCGCGGCCGTAGCGCTCCCAGTCGGTCGTCTCCACCAGGTCGCGATAGCTCTTCGCGTACCCGTCGCCCATCAGGTAACAGGGACGCTGCCACCCGTACAGCGAGTACGAGGGAATTCCCCACGCCGTACACGGAAAGTCGAGCTTTCCCTCAAGAAAGTCGAGGTAGAGCGGCGAGTGGTTGAGTCGCCACCGCTTTCGCCGGCCATCCGCGAAGGCCTTCCGGAACAGCTCGCGGGTTTCCTCGACGCCGAGGAAGTTCTCCTGGTCCGGAGCCTTCTCGTAGGCGTAGGCGGGCGAGATCATCATGCCGTCGACGTTGAGCTCGTTGTTCAGGTAGTCGAGCACCTCGATGACGGTCTGCGGGGTGTCGGTGTTGAAGAACGTGGAGTTCGTGGTGACCCGGAAGCCGCGGCGCTGGGCCTCCTTGATGGCGTCCACGGCCTGGGTGAACACGCCCTTGCGGGCCACGATCTCGTCGTGACGCTCCTCGAGGCCGTCGATGTGCACCGCGAGCGACAGATACGGCGACGGCGTCAGCTTGTCGATCTTGCGCGGGATCAGCAGCGCGTTCGTGCACAGGTAGACGAACTTCTTCCGCTTGACCAGGCCCGCGACGATCTCCTCGACCTGCGGGTGCATGAGCGGTTCGCCGCCGGCGAGGCAGACGACCGGCGCGCCGCACTCGTCGACCGCGGCGAGCGCCTGCTCGACCGGCATGCGCTGCCTGAGGACGTCCGCCGGATGCTGGATCTTGCCGCAGCCCTCGCAGGCGAGGTTGCAGGCGAACAGCGGCTCCAGCTCCAGGGTGATGGGGAACTTCTCCCGTCGCAGGAGTTTCTGCTTGAGGAGATAGCCGCCGACCCTGATTGCCTGGCGTGGTGGAATGGCCATTTTCACCCTCCTGGAGTTGATCTCGGCTCACCGGGTGGGTGGAGTCACGCCTTACCGCTTCCAGTGTAGATGCGAAGCCCGTCCGATCCACCACCATGCGCCAGTGAGAGCTGGTCAACCAGGTGGCTCCGACGATTTCGCGTCGATCTCCGGGCGGCACCCGGACCAGGAGCTGGGACAATGTCGGGGAATGGCGGTCCGCCGCCGCGCGAGAACACGATCCCGCATCGATCCGCGGCGGGCCGGCGAGGCGGCCCCGGCCTCCGATTTCCAGCTGATCACCATGAGCGTGTCCCTGGGCGGCGGAATCATCCCGCCGTGGCGGCGGCTACGCTGGCGCGGTGGTCATCGTGCTCGCCTCCGCCTCGCCTCGACGGCGGGAGTTGCTGGCTCGGCTGGGCGTGCCGTTCGAGGTGGTCGTCAGCGGCGTCGACGAGTCCGACGCTTCGGCCACCGAGGCGGAGGCGTTGACGATCGAGCTGGCCGAGCGCAAGGCCCGCGCCGTCGCCGCGCTGCGTCCCGACCGGCTCGTTCTCGGCAGCGACACGGTCGTCGAGCTCGACGGCCGGATCCTCGGCAAACCCGCCTCCCCCGCCGAGGCGCTCGCCATGCTCCAGGACCTGCGCGGGCGCACCCACCGGGTGTCCACCGGCGTGGTCGTCCTCGACCCGGCCACCGGCACCGCACACCGCGGCGCCGCCATGACCGCGGTGACCATGCGCCACGTCCCCGACGCCGAACTCATCGCCTACGTCGCCACCGGCGAGTCGATGGACGCCGCCGGCGCCTACGCCATCCAGGGCGGCGCCGGCGCCTTCGTGACCCGCGTCGACGGCGACCTCGACACGGTCATCGGCCTGCCGACCGCCCTGGTCCGCACCCTGCTCACCGCCGCCGGCGTAGCGGTCCCCGCCGCGTAGGGCGCGGTCCGTCGCCGCCCTGACGCGGGCTCGCCGCGGACACGGTTGACGGTGTGGTGTCCCGCCGACCGTGGCGGCTCGCCGTGGTGACGAGGAAGCCCGGTCCGGCCGGACCCGGACCATGACGCGGGTCGGGCGTCAGATCGAGAAGTCCTCGCCCTGCCAGACGCCGGCCTTCGGCGGGCGGATCACGGCGGGGACGTCCTGGCCGACTTTATGACCGTCACGGTGGCCGTCGCCGCTGCCGGCGTGGGCAGCGGACTCCAGCCGGTCGACCCGGGTGAGCAGGGACTGCAGGCTCAGGCCGACGAGGTCGGGCAGCGTGTCGTCGGCAGCGGGCCTGGGTCGGCTACGGGTGATCACCTGGCCGGGCACGCCGACGACCACCGAGCCGGGCGGCACGGCCCGCACGACGACGGCGTTGGCGCCGATGCGGCTGTCCGCCCCGACGGTGAACGGGCCGAGCACCTTCGCGCCGGCACCGATCACGACCCGGTCGCCGATCGTCGGGTGCCGCTTGGTGGGCTCCAGGCTCGTCCCACCGAGGGTGACGCCGTGGTAGATGGTGACGTCATCGCCGACCTCGGCGGTCTCACCGATCACCACACCGGTGGCGTGGTCGATGAACACCCCGGTCCCGATCCGCGCGGCCGGGTGGATCTCGACGCCGGTGAGGACCCGCGCGAGTTCGGCGCCGAGGCGGGCGGGCAGCCGCAGCCCGCCCGCCCACAGCCGATGAGTGACCCGGTACGCCCACAGGGCGTGCACACCGGGGTAGCAGAGCGCGACCTCCAGGGCGGAGCGGGCGGCGGGGTCGCGATCGCGGGCCGCGCGGAGGTCACGGCGCAGCTGAGCGAGCATGGCGGTCAGTCTCCTGTCAGTCGGCCAGACCGGCGAACAACGGCGTGGACAGGTAGCGCTCGCCGAAGTCGGGCAGCACCACGACGATCAGCTTGCCCGCGTTCTCCGGCCGGGCGGCGAGCCGCAGCGCCGCGGCCACCGCCGCGCCGGACGAGATCCCCACGAGCAGCCCCTCCTCGCGGGCGAGGCGACGGGCGAGCTCCATCGCGTCGTCCGCGTCGACCTGCACGATCTCGTCGACGAGCGAGGTGTCGAGAACCTTGGGCACGAAGCCGGCGCCGATGCCCTGGATCGGGTGCGGCCCCTTCACCCCGCCGGACAGCACCGGCGAGGCCGCCGGCTCCACGGCGACAAAGCGGGCCGACGGCCGCCGCTCCTTGATCACCTCGGCGACACCGGTGATCGTCCCGCCGGTACCGACGCCGGCGACGAGGATGTCGATCTGCCCGTCGGTGTCGCGCCAGATCTCCTCGGCGGTGGTGGCCCGGTGGATCGCCGGGTTCGCCGGGTTCTCGAACTGCTGCGGCATCACATAGCGGGAGTCGTTCTTCACGAACTCCTCGGCCTTCGCGATCGCGCCGGCCATGCCCTCGGGGCCGGGGGTGAGCACGAGCTCGGCGCCATAGGCCCGCAGCAGCATCCGCCGCTCGACGCTCATCGTCTCCGGCATCGTCAGCACGCAGCGGTAGCCGCGGGCCGCGCACACCATCGCCAGCGCGATGCCGGTGTTCCCGCTGGTGGGCTCGACGATGATCGTGTCCGGGCCGATCGCGCCGGCCTGCTCGGCGGCGTCGATGAGCGCGAGGCCGAGCCGGTCCTTGACGCTGTGCGCGGGGTTGAACGACTCCAGCTTGGCGACGACCTGCGCCCCCACCCCGTCGGTGACCCTGCGCAGCCGCACCAGCGGCGTGCCGCCCACCAGCCGCGTGATGTCCTCGGCGATCCTCATCGACGTCCTTCTCCTCGTGCCGGCGCCCGTGTGTGTGGCGGGCCGTTCTCGTCCCGGGCCAGGGTATGCCGCGACCACCAGCTGGAACGTTCCGCGAGTAATCAGGCACCTCCGGGCACGGCGGCGGCTTCGCCGGAGTGGCGGACGGCAGCTCCTCGACGGGTTAGGTTCGGGCCTGTGGCGCTGCGTCGAGTCCCGTTGGCCCGAGGTCGTGAGGTGGGAGGCGTCCGGACGCGGTGAGAATCGCGTTGTTCGTCACGTGCCTCGTGGACGCCCTGTACCCGCGGGTGGGGCAGGCCACGGTGACGCTGCTGGAACGTCTGGGCCATGAGGTGGTCTTTCCCGCCGGCCAGACCTGCTGCGGCCAGATGCACGTCAACTCCGGCTATCCCCGCGAGGCGCTCACGCTGGTCCGCCACCATGTCGACGTCTTCGAGGACGCGGAGGTGATCGTCGCACCGTCCGGTTCGTGCGCGGGGTCGGTACGCCACCAGCATGCGGCGCTTGCCCGCGACGCCGGCGACGACGCGCTCGCCGTCCGCGCGGACGCGGTCGCGGCGCGCACGGTCGAGCTGTCCGAGCTGCTCGTCGACGTCCTCGGCGTCGAGGATGTGGGCGCCTACTATCCGCACCGGGTGACCTACCACCCGACCTGCCACAGCCTGCGGGTGCTACGGGTCGGCGACCGGCCGCTACGGCTGCTGCGCCGGGTGGCGGGGATGACGCTGCTGGAACTACCCGAGGCGGCGACGTGCTGCGGCTTCGGCGGCACCTTCGCGGTGAAGAACGCGGCGACGTCGACGGCGATGCTCGCCGACAAGATGCGTCACATCGTCGGCACCGGCGCGGAGGTGGCGACGGCGGGCGACGCCTCCTGCCTGATGCACATCGGCGGCGGTCTGTCCCGGCTGGGCGCGCCGACCCGCACCGTGCATCTCGCCGAGATCCTCGCCAGCACCGCGGCGGCCCCCTCGTGAGCCGCGCCTTCCTGGGGATTCCGGCCATCGGTGTGCCCGCTGCCGGGCCTGCGGCCCTCGGAGCTCCCACGGTGGGCGTTCCCACGGTCGGGGCGGCGGCGCCGCCCGGCGTCGGGCACCTGCACGCGTCGCGGCCGTTTCCCGCCGCTGCCCGCGACGCGCTCGCCGACCCGCAGCTGCGGCGCAACCTCGGCCACGCCACCGGGGTCATCCGCGCGAAGCGGGCCGCGGCCGTCGCCGAGCTCGACGACTGGGAGCAGTTGCGCCTGGCCGGCGAGGCGATCAAACGCTCGACGATGGCGTCGCTCGACACCCATCTCGTCCGCCTGGAGGCCGAGGTCACCGCCCGCGGCGGGACGGTGCACTGGGCCCGCGACGCCCGCGAGGCGAACGCGATCGTCACCGGACTCGTCCGCTCGACCGGCGCCGACGAGGTCGTCAAGGTCAAGTCGATGGCCACCCAGGAGATCGGCCTCAACGAGGCGCTGGCCGCCGCCGGCATCACCGCCGTCGAGACCGACCTCGCCGAACTCATCATCCAGCTCGGCGAGGACCGGCCCAGCCACATCCTCGTTCCCGCGATCCACCGCAACCGCGGCGAGATCCGCGACCTGTTCCTGCGCACCATGCCGGACGTCGACCCGCAGCTCGCCGCCGAGCCGCGCCAGCTCGCGATGGCCGCCCGCGCGCACCTGCGCCGCACGTTCCTGCGGGCCCGGGTCGCCGTGTCCGGGGCCAACCTCGCCATCGCCGAGACGGGCACGCTCGCCGTCGTCGAGTCCGAGGGCAACGGCCGGATGTGCCTGACCCTGCCCGACACGCTCATCACGGTGATGGGCATCGAGAAGGTGCTGCCGAGCTGGTCCGACCTCGAGGTCTTCCTCCAGCTGCTGCCCCGCTCGTCGACCGGCGAACGGATGAACCCCTACACCTCGCTGTGGACGGGCGTCACCCCCGGCGACGGGCCGCGGGCGTTCCACCTGGTGCTGCTGGACAACGGCCGCACCGCCGCGCTCGCCGACCGGGTCGGCCGCGACGCGCTGCACTGCATCCGCTGCTCGGCCTGCCTGAATGTCTGCCCCGTGTACGAGCGCACCGGCGGCCATGCCTACGGCTCGATCTACCCCGGCCCCATCGGCGCCGTCCTCTCCCCCCAGCTCACCGGCCTCCACCGCGGCTCGGACGGCGGCGGCGGCGGCGCGACCTTCAACGCGTCGCTGCCGTTCGCGTCGAGTCTGTGCGGGGCCTGCTTCGACGCCTGCCCGGTACGCATCGACATCCCGTCGCTGCTCGTCCGCCTGCGCGCGGCCGCCGTCGACGCCGCCCGCGACGCCCAGCGCCTGCCGACTCCGGAGGCGTTGTCGATGGCGGCGGCGGCGCATGTGATGTCCTCCCCGGCGCGTTTCGCCGCCGCCGAGTCGGCCTCCCGCCTCGCCCGCCTGGCCGGACGGCGCACCGGTCGCCTGTCCGCCCTGCCCTGGCCGCTGTCCGCCTGGACGGCGACCCGCGACGCTCCCCGTCCACCCGCGGAGACCTTCCGCCAGTGGTGGTCGCGCACCCATCCGGACCGGCCATGAACCACAAGCCGTCAACCCCGGCCGGCGCGCGGCGCCCGCTGCCGACAGCCCGCGACGAGGTCCTCGCCCGCATCCGCGCCGCCAACGCCGCCGCCGGCACGCGCCCCGACGCTCCATCCCGGTCCGGCACCGAGCGCCCGCCCAGCAGCGAGAACCTGCCCGGCACCGAGTCCTGGCCCGGCACCGAGGACCCGCCCAGCACCCAGTCCTGGCCCGGCGCCGAGAGCCCGCACGGCATCGAGAGTCCGCACGGCATCGAGAGTCCGCACGGCATCGACGGCGCCCCGACCGCCGCCTCGGCCGGTTCCGTCTCCGACCCGATGCCGGATCGCGCGTATCGCCGCGGCGGCGGACCGCCTCCCGGTGATCCTCGACTGCTCGCCCTGCTGCGCGAGCGCCTCGTCGACTACCGCGCGACCGTCCTCGACTGCGCTGCCGGCGACGAACCAGCGACCATCCGCGCGGCTCTTGCCGCCGCCGGCGTCGTGGTCGATACCGGCGTCGCGGCGGCGAACGGCGTGACGACGGACGGCGTGACGACGGACGGCGTGACGACGGACGGCGTGACGACGGACGGCGCCGGAGCGGATGGCGCCGGCCGGGTGAGCGGACGGGTGGTGGTTCCACCCGGGCTGCCCGCCGGTTGGTGCCCGGACGGGATCATCGACCGCGGCTTCGACGCGGCGATGCTGGACGGCTTCGCCGCGGTCGTCACCGGGTGCGCCGCCGTCTGCGCGCTGACCGGGACGATCGCCCTCGACGGCTCCCCCGACCAGGGCCGGCGCGCGATCACCCTCGTCCCCGACGTGCACATCTGCGTGGTCCGAGCCGAGCAGGTCGTCCACGGCGTCCCCGAGCTGTTCGCCCGCCTGGGCCGCGCGCCGTCCCGTCCGATCACCCTGATCAGTGGCCCGTCCGCGACCAGCGACATCGAGTTCGACCGCGTCGAGGGCGTCCACGGCCCCCGCACCCTCACGGTGATCCTGGTCCGCTAGGTCGCGTGCGGAGTTGTGATCTTCGGGGCAGCCTTCGCGAGGACGCCTCCGCCCGCGTGCCGCGTCCGCCCGGGTGTTCACCGGCTTCGGCGAGGTCTGGTGTCCGGGACGGTTGGGCAGGTTTCCGGGGTGTGCGTGGGAGCGGGCTCTCCTGTGTCGTTCTACCGGGACGAACCGGACACCGAACCCGGTAGAGGGACCCAGAATCCCCCCAGCCCCGCCCACCCCGGCCAGCGATCACACTCGCCGTGACCGTTACCGGAAGCCGCCGTGACCGTTACCGGAAGCCGCCATGATCGACACCGGGGTCGGTGGTTCCCCCGTAAGCCGCATCTCGGGCGGTCTTCCCATGGGCGGGAAGGACATGCGGGGGGCGGCGGGGCCGTGTCGTTCGTTCGCGGTTCCACGTCCGATTTGCCCAACAATTCGAGACACGCACCACCGCGACGCTGCCAGAACGCGGCCACGATCGGCCGGCGGAGAGCGACGACACCGCCAGAGATCACAGCTCAAGACGCGACCTAGCGCGGTCACCACGATCGTTTTCGGGTGCCGGCGTTCATGGCCCGAATGCTGCCACGAGCCGCCACGCGACAACGGGCCGCGACGATCACACCTCGACACGTGACCAGGCCAGGCGCACGCCGCGTCACCGGACCGGACGCCGGCGGCGGCGGCGGCGGGAGGTTTCCCGAGTTCAGGCGGCGTGGTCCAGCACCGCGACGTAGCTGGCGCCCTCCCACTCCACCCCGCTCAGCGACCACGGCGAATCCTCGAGGAGGCGAGCCAGCTCGTCGGGAGACAGGAACAGGTAGTCGAACCACTCCGTCGCCATCGCACCGTCCCTGACCCGCAGCGTCGCCTGGCCGGGGAGCCGACCCCGCTCGATGTTCCACGCGTGATATGCCAGATGGCCGTCGTCAGCGGTGCGATACGGGTCCATACCGCAGCCGAGGAGTCGGGCCCACGGAGCGGCGAGGGCGGCCAGGCTGGCCAGCACCTCGGGCGCCCGCTCACGACTGCCCAGCAGTCCGAGGTTGTTGCCGAGCATCATGATGGTGTCGAAGGCGCCGAGCCCAATTCCCGGCTGCGTCACCGTCGCCTGGACGACCTCGCCACCGCGTTCGCGGGCGATCGCCGCGGCGCCAGCAGAAGGCTCCAGGCCGACGGCGTCATGGCCGGCGCCGGACAGCGCGAGGAGGTGCCGTCCGGCGCCGCAGCCGACGTCAAGGACCCGTCCCACCGCCTGCGCGCAGGCCCACCGCTCGGTCGGGATCCAGCCGTCCGGACCCGCGAAGTACCTCGCCGCGTCCTCGACGTCGACGCGGCCATCGTCGCGTTCGAGCACCGCGAACACCGTCCCCGGGCGGGCGCCGGACGCCCAGCAGCGGCGGAGAACGGCACCGAATGCATCGCCCGGCACCGGTTCGCGCGGATCCGTGGTCATGCCCACACTCTGACACGAGCCGCCGGGCGACGGGCCCGAGTTCCGGCCACCACGGCCGATCATTCGGAATCCGCGTTGGGGAACAGGTGTTTGCCTTCGAGCCATCCATTCACTAGGCTTGTATTCGAAAGTCGACGAGCACCGGTCGACGAGCATCAGCCGGCCCATGCCCCAGGAGTAGAGCGATGGCACGCGAGGTTATCTCGATCGTCAATGTGTGGTGCGACAACAGCGGTCAGCACCCGCAGGACCGGGCCGTCGCCACGACGACCGCGACCCTTGCCTACGACGGCCGGCTCGTCCGACTCGATCTGTGCAATGAATGTCGGGATGAGATGTCGTCCGTCCTCGGCGAGTACGCGGACTACGGCGAGACGATCGAGCTTTCCCGCACCACGCGGGTCGACACCGCCTGGACGCCGGTGGAGAAGAACGACGCGGCCACCCCGCCGTCGGCGGTGGACCCGGAGCCCAAGCCGGCGCGGGGCGCGTCCAGTCGGGCGCGAGCGCGCCGGCCCCACCAGGCCGCCGCCAACACCGAGGTTCGTTCCTGGCTGCTGGAGCACGCCGACGAGCACGGCCTGCCGCTGCCCGATCGCAGGTCCCGGCTCTCCGACGAGCTCAAGGCCGCCTACGACCGGGCGCATGGCTGGGCCGAGGTCGACGGCACCTGGCAGCCCGCCGCCGCGACGCCCACGAGCGACGGGCCCACCGACGACGCGGCCGCCGGTTCGGCCGGCTGACGGCGCGGGGAAATCCGGTGGCCGTTCCGCCCGCCGACCGCGAGAATCCGGGCATGACGGCAGCCGACACCCCACCCGGCCTGCGCGCCCGCGTGCCGCACGAGGACGACCATTTCGCGGTGCAGCTGGTGCTGCGGGAATGGTGGGACGGGATGAACAGCCCGGATCAGGTCCGGGAACGCCAGCTGCTCCTGCCGCGGCTCTTCTTTCAGCATTTCACCCCCGGCAGCCGCGTTCTGGAAACCGTCGACGGAACGCTCGTCGCGTTCCTCGTCGGATTCCTGTCCGACACGGATCCGAACAGCGCCTACATCCACTTCGTCGGAGTGCGTCCGGACCATCGGCGCGCGGGCCTCGCGTCGTGGCTGTACGGCGCTTTCTTCGCCTACGCGCGAGAACACGACCGGCGTTGGGTCCACGCGATCACCAGCCCGGCCAACCGCCGGTCCCTCGCCTTCCACACCGACCTCGGCTTCACGATCGACCGACGCGACACCGCGGTGGACGGCGTTCCCGTCCACCCGGACTGCGACGGCCCGGGGATCGCCCGGGTCACCTTCACCCGCGACCTGCTCGGCTGACCGCGCCGCGTCCTCGCCGGCCGCGGGAGAGCTGAGCGCTCCCGCTACTCGCCGGACACAGCGGTACCGAACACGGCCGCGCGCAGGGCGCCCAGATCGGTGAGATCGGCGAGGACCACGTCGGCGCGGGCGGCGGCCAGGCCGTCGGCGCTGGCCCGGCCGGTGGCGATGCCGATCGCGCGCACACCAGCGTCGAGGGCGCCCTTCACGTCGTGCACGGTGTCGCCGATCACGACGGTCCGCGCCGGCGGGAAGGTCCGGTCATATGCCGCCTCGGCGCGTTTGACCGCGAGACGGACCAGCACAGCGCGGTCGCTGGCGTCGTCGCCAAAGCCGCCGACCTCGAGGTCGAGGTGGGCGGTGAGGTCGAAGGCGGCGAGCTTGGTCTCGGCGAGCGGCCGCAGGTTCCCCGTGACCACCGTCTGGACGACGCCGCCCGCCACCAGCCCGCGAACGGCGTCGCGGGCGCCGGGCAGCGCCCGGCCGCGCACCCGCATCTCCCCCTGCAGCCGGCGCGCCGCGTCACCGAGCGCCGCGAAGAAGCGCGGCAACAGCGGCTCCGGATCAGCGACGCCACCGATCCGCAGCGTCTCGAGCGCGATCGCCCGCTCGGTGCGCCCGGCCATGTCCGCCAGCCGCTCCATCGGCCGGCCGGTCACCACCTCGAAGGCGTGGCCGTAGATCTGCCGGCTGACCCCGCCGCTGTCCAGCAGCGTGTGATCGACGTCCCAGAGGATGAGGATCGGCGCGTTCACCCGATCACGATCCCACATCCAGCCGGCGGACGGACCAGCCGGCGCGTGCCGTCATGGACCGCGACGAGCCGTCATGGACCGCGACGAGGCGGTGACGGGAAACCGACGCGTTACGGCCGGACCAGCACTGTTTACTCCGCCGTATCGGCGGCGGGAACCCGCGTCCGTAAATTCGAATCTACCCAGGACGGCCGCGGGCACAGTACGGATGGACGCCGGCGCCGCCACCTCCCGCCCCACCGAAAGGAGCAGCGAAAATGATGGAGTCACCCGTGCTTCCGCCGGTGAGCGAGATGGTCGGCAGAACCGTCCACGAACGCGTCCGCGCGTCGCTGCGCCTCGCGATCGTCCGAGGACAGTTCCTCCCCGGGCAGCGGCTGCACCAGAACCAGCTCGCCGGGGCGTTGCAGGTGAGCGTCACCCCAGTGCGCGAGGCGTTGCGGGACCTGTCCGCCGACGGGCTCGTCCTGTTCGACGCCAACCGCGGGGCGACCGTCGCCAGCCTCGGTCTCGACGACTTCCTGGAAATCCGCCGACTGTTCGAAACGCTCGAACCGCTGAACGTCCGACTGGCCGCCGAGCGCGTCACCGACGGCGAGCTGGAGGCGCTCTACAAGGCTCAGGCCGAGATCGAGTCCAACCCGGACGACTATCTCGTCCTCAACCGCGGCTTCCATGACCGACTGACCGCCGCGGCCAGATCCGCGCGGCTGGCGACCCTGCTCGGATCGCTGGTCGGCACGGCCAACCTCGTCGTCAACGCCGGCGTCGACGCGATGCCCGAACGGGTCGAGCAGGGAATTCGCGAGCACCGGGCGATCCTCGACGCCCTCACCCGGCGTGACGGCGATGCCGCGTACGCGGCGGCGCTGGCGCATCTGACCCCGACCTGGGACGCCGTCGAGGCCCTCGTCCGCGCCACCCACCGATCCGCCGGGTCCTGACCGTCGACCGTCGCTCAGCCCGCACCTCACCTCCATCACCGCACCCCACCCCTTCACCGCGCCGCACCACGCCGCACCGCGCGCGGAAACTCCCCCGTGCGCCGAACCGGCGTGCCCGCCAAGCGGAGGACTGTGATGCCCGAGCCCCGCGGCTCCACCGACGACCCGCACCACGGCAGCACGCTCACGACCGCCCGCGACGGCTTCGTCCAGCCGGTCGGCGTGCGCGAGGTCGCCGCGTACACCCATGCGATCGTCCGCCCGGGCGTGCCGGTGTTCCTCACCGGCCAGGTCGCCTGGGACACCGACGGTCGCGTCGTCGGCGTCGGCGACATCGCCGCCCAGACGGCCCAGGTCTGGCGCAACATCGCCCTCGTCCTGGCCGGCATCGGCGCCGGCATGAACGACATCGTCAAGCTCACCACCTACACCACCGACGCCGCCCACCGCGACGTCATCGGCGCGGAGCGGGCCCGCCACTTCGCGCCCGGGCGGTTTCCCGCGAGCACGTTCCTGGTCGTGGCCGGTCTCGCCGATCCGGAGCTGCTGGTCGAGATCGAGGCCATCGCCGTCCTCCCCACCGCCTGAGGACGGCGCGGACGCGTCTGGCCCGTCGCGCCCACCGTCCCGTCCTCGTCGTCGCGTCACCGCCCATCCCTCCCCCCGCGGCGGTTCCTGTCCGCTGCCCTCGCTCCGTGCTCGCACTCCTCGACGTGAAGGAAACCTCAGCGATGAACTCCCAGCTGAGCCGCCGCGCTCTGCTCCGCAACACCGGACTGCTCGCCGCCGGTGGCGGCGCGGCGGCGCTGCTCGCCGCCTGCGGTGACGACTCCTCCTCCGCCTCTGCCGCGGGAGGCGGTGCCGCGACCGACACCGTCCGGCTCGCCCTCGACTGGACCCCGAACACCAACCACACCGGTTTCTACGTGGCGGACAAGCTCGGCTACCTGAGCGAAAACAAGATCAAGCTGAGCATCGTGCCGTTCTCCAACGCGCCGGCCGACTCGCTGGTCGCCGCGGGCAAGGCGGACTTCTCCATCAGTTTCCCGACGTACATGTTCGCCAACATGGCCGCGGGCCTGCCGCTGGTGTCGGTGATGTCCATCCTGCAGAAGGACCCGCTGGAAATCATGGTGAAGGCCGACTCCGACATCACCCGGCCGAAGGAGCTCGACGGGAAGAAGGCCGCGGGCACCGGCAGCCCGGCGACGTCCTGGGAGATCCGCACCGCGATCCAGAACGACGGCGGCACCGGGAAGTTCGAGGAGGTCACCCTCAACACCGACTCCTACCAGGCCGTGTACAACGGGCAGGTCGACTTCGCCGCTCAGTTCGCCACCTGGGAGGGCATCCAGGCGGCGCTCGCCGGCATCAGGACGCGGGTCTTCCCGTTCCGTGACCACGGCATCCCGACGAACTACTCCGTGGTGATGGCGGCGAGCACGAACTACCTGAGCAAGAACGCCGATCTCGCCCGCCGGTTCGTCGCGGCGGTGGTCCGCGGCTACGAGTACGCGGCGAAGAACCCCGACGAGTCGGCCCAGATCCTCGCCGATGCCAATCCCGGCGCGTTCACCGACCCGCGCCTGCCGAAGCAGAGCCAGGAAATGCTCAGCAAGTCCTATCTGCTCGACGCCGCCGGCACGTTCGGCACGCAGACGATCTCCGGCTGGGGCCCGTTCGGGAAGATGCTCTTCGACGCGGGCGTCATGACCGGTTCGGACGGAAAGCCCCTGAAGTCCGAACCGGACTACTCGAAGATCTTCACGACCGACTACCTGCCGAGCTGAGACGCCCATGGTGTCGAAGACGAACGCGCCCGCGCCACCCGCCGGCGGGCCGTCCTCCCCGCCCCCGGACCAGCCGGCGATCCCCGCGCAGCCCGCGGCGTCACCCCCCGTCCAGCGATCCACCGGCATCGCGGAGACCGACGCTGCCGTGGCGCCGTCCGGATCATCGGCGATCGCCCCGCCTGGCCGGCGCCGGACCGGGGTCCGCGTGGCCATCCGGCGGGTCGGCGACGTCCTGCCGGCGGCGCTGGTGTTCGTCGCCCTGTTCGCCGGCTGGGAGATCTACGTCCGGGTCAGCGGCATCTCGCCGATGACGCTGCCCGGACCGGTCCGCATCGTGCGCCAGGGCTTCGAGTTCCGGGACATCCTGTGGCGGCACACCGTCCCGACGCTCAAGGAGACGGCGGCCGGCTTCGGGGTCAGCCTCGCGGCGGCCTGGCTGGTCGCCACCGTCCTGGACTTCTCCGCCTGGAGCCGGCGGGTGCTCTACCCGCTGATGGTCGCCTCCCAGACGATTCCGATCATCGCGATCGCGCCGCTGTTCGTGATCTGGTTCGGCTTCGGCCTCCTGCCGAAGATCATCGTGGTGGTGCTGGTGACCTTCTTCCCGCTCGCGGTGAACCTGGCCGAGGGCTTCGCGTCGGCGGACGGCGACGCGATGCGCCTGCTGCGCTCGATGGGCGCCGGGCGGGTGCGCTGCTTCGTCACCGTGCGGGTGCCCAGCGCCCTGCCGTACTTCTTCGCCGGCCTGCGGGTGAGCATCGCCTACGCCGTCGTCGGCGCGGTGTTCGCCGAGTACGTGGGCGCCCAGTTCGGCCTCGGCATCTACATGCAGCAGCAGAAGAGCGCGTTCCGGACCGACCTGGTGCTCGCCGCCGTCGGCATCACGTCGCTGCTGAGCATCGCGCTGTTCTTCGCCACCTACCTCGTCCAGCGCCTGGTCATGCCCTGGCAGCGCGCCCTGCGGAGGATGAGCCGATCATGAGTGCACCCACAGCGGACGCGATCCTGGACGCGTCGCCGCGTGCCGAGCAGGGCCCGCGGCTGGAGATCCGGGGGCTCGGCAAGTCCTTCGCCGTGCCCGGCGAGGGCACGCGGTCGGTGCTGCGCGACGTCGAGCTCACCGTGCGCCCCGGCGAGTTCACCGCGATGATCGGGCCGAGCGGATGCGGCAAGAGCACCCTGTTCAACATCATCAGCGGGCTGGAGCCGCCGTCGGGCGGCACGGTGACGCTCAGCGGCGAGTCGCTGGTCGGCCGGCCCGGCCAGGTCGCCTACATGCCGCAGAAGGACCTGCTGTTCCCCTGGCGGACCGTGCGGGACAACACCATCCTCGGCCTCCAGGTCGGCGGGATGCGCCGGCGGGCCGCACGCGAGCGGGTCGACGAGCTGTTCGCGACCTTCGGCCTCGACGGGTACCAGGACGCCTACCCGTTCGAGATGTCGGGCGGGATGCGCCAGCGCGCGGCACTGCTGCGCACGGTCGTGATGGACCGGCCGCTGCTGCTGCTCGACGAGCCGTTCGGCGCGCTGGACTCGCTGACGCGCACCGAGATGCAGCTGTGGCTCGCCGGGATGTGCCAGCGGTTCCAGTGGACGATCCTACTGATCACCCACGACATCCGCGAGGCCGTCTTCCTCGCCGACACCGTCCATGTGCTCAGCCCGCGCCCGGCGACGATCGTCCAGGGCATCGAGGTCGACATCCCGCGCCCGCGCGGCATCGACACGTTCACCTCGCCGGGCTTCATCGACATCGAGCGCCGCCTGCTCCACCTGCTCGAGGGCGGCGGAGCGCGCTGAGCGGCGGACCCGCCCGGGCGGCCCGCGCGACCGGCCCGCCCCCATCGCAGCGGAGGCATCACAGCATGAGCAAGCACGTCGAACTCGGGGTCTTCATCCCCGTCGGCAACGGCGGGTGGATCCCATCGGTGACCAGCCCCGACATCCGCTCCACCTACGGCTACAACCGCGAGGTGACCCTGCTCGCCGAACAGCTGGGCCTCGACTTCGCGCTGAGCATGGCCAAGTGGCGCGGCTACGGCGGCAGCACCGGCCACTGGGACTACACCCTTGAGTCGATGACCACGATGGCGGGCCTCGCCGACGCCACGAGCCGCATCCAGATCTGGGCCACCGTCCACACGATGATCTTCCACCCGGCGGTGGTGGCGAAGATGGCCGCCACCCTCGACCAGATCTCCGGCGGACGCTTCGGCCTGAACCTGGTCGCCGGCTCCAACCCGTCCGACCAGGGGCAGATGGGGCTGTGGCGCGACCTGGACCACCGCGGCCGCTACGCGCTGGCCGAGGAGTGGATCACCGCGGCCCGCAGGCTGTGGTCCGAGGACCGGGTCGACTTCGACGGCGAGTTCTACACGCTGCGGGACTGCATGTCCTACCCCAAGCCACGCCGGCACCCCCAGGTGGTCTGCGCGGGCACGTCGGACACCGGCTTCCGCTTCACGATCTCGCACTGCGACGGCTGCTTCCTGTCCGGACAGAGCCACGCCGACCTCGTCAGCCGCGCGCTGCGGGCCAAGGAGATCGCCGCCGAGCTCGGCCGGACCACGAAGACCTACGCGCTGCTGACGGTCATCCCCGGCGAGACCGACGCCGAGGCCCAGGCTCGGGTCGACGACTACAACGCCGGCGTCGACGTCGAGGCGCTGCGCACCCAGGCGTTCGAGTACGGCCAGGACGTCAGGGAGAACACGATGGCCCGGCGCATGGTCCAGAACGGCCGCGACCTGCTCGCCGTGTCGGAGGGCTCCGTGGTCGGCGCGCCGGAGACGATCGCCGCCACGATCGCCGGCCTGGTGCTGGACGGGGACCTCGACGGCATCACCCTCATCGTTCCCGACTTTCTCGACGACCTGCGCACGGTCGCCACCCGGGTGGCCCCCCTGCTCGCCGAGCGCGGCGTGCACACTCTCGCCGCCGCCGCCACCGCCACGGCCGCCGCCACCGCCACGGCCGCCGCGTCGACCATGGTCGCCGCCGCCGGAAGGGGCTGACCGCCATGCCGGGCACCGCCATCGCACCCGACGGCTTCTACCGCCACCCGTCGTTCTCCGCCGCCGTCCTCGCCACCGGCCCCACCCTGTATGTGGCCGGGCAGCTTCCACTCACACCGGACGGGCAGGTCGTCGCCCCCGGCGACATCCACGGCCAGCTCGACCGGGTGTGGACGCAGATCGAGGCGATCGTCGCCGCTGGCGGCGGCAGCCTCGCCGACATCGTCCGCGTCACCGCCTGGACGACCAGCGCCGACTGCGTCAACGCCATCGTCACCGCGCGCGAGCGCCGCTTCGCCGGGCTCACCCCGCCGGCGAGCGCCCTGCTCGTCGTCGCCGGTCTCGCACTGCCGGGCGCGCTGGTCGAGATCGACGCGGTGGCGGTCCTGCGGTGAGCCGTCCCGCGCCCGGCATCGGCCCGACCGACGCGCCGCCGGCCGACGTGCCCCTGGTCGACGCGCGGTGGCTCGACGCGCGGCTGAGCGATCCGGACGCCGCCGCGGTCGTCGCCCAGGCCCGCGCCCGCGCCGCCGCGGCGGGCCAGGTCGCCCGCCACCTCGCCGGGATCGCCGAGGCCCGGACGCGAGCGCGTATCGGTCGCCCGCCTGCGCCGCGGTCGGACCCGGCGGTGTTCCTCATCGACTACACCCTTGCGGGCCCGGGCGGGCCGCTGCCGGTGCGGTGCTACCGGCCCCGGCACGGCCGGGAGGCGGCGACGGTCGTCTACCTGCACGGCGGCGGGTGGGCGCTCGGCGACCTGGACATCAACGACGGTGTGTGCCGGGTGCTGGCCGACCGCGGCGAGGTCGCGATCGTCAGCGTCGACTACCGGCTCGCACCCGAGCATCCTTTCCCGGCCGCCCTCGACGACGCGCAGGCGGTCGCCGACCTGGTCGCGTCCGGACGGGCGGCTCCCCCATGGCCCATGGGGCCGCTGCCGACCCGGCTGGTCGTCGGGGGTCTCAGTGCCGGCGGCGCGCTCGCCGCCGCGCTGGCCCGCCGCTGCCGCGACGGTGTCGCACCGCCGGCGGCGCATCAGGTGCTGTTCTGCCCGGTGCTCGACTGCGACCTCGACCGCGACTCCTACACCCGCTACGGCGACGGGCTGATACTCAGCCGCGACGACATGGCCTGGTTCTGGGACCTGTACGCGCCCGACCCGGCGGCCCGGAACCATCCCGACGCCAGTCCCCTGCGCGCCGCGACGCTGGCGGGCCTGCCCACCGCGACCGTCGTCATCGCCGGTGCGGACCCACTACGAGATGAGGCCGTCGCCTACGCGCGGGGGCTGGAGGACGCCGGGGTGGCCGTACGCACCCTGCTCGTCGAGGGCGTTCCGCACGGCTTCGTCTGCATGCCCGCCATCGCGAGCGGCGCCATCGCGCTCGACGCGGCCGCCGACCAGCTTCGCGCCGCACTGTCCGCACCGACCGATCCGACCGCACCGACCGCACCGACCGCACCGACCGCACCGACCGCACCGACCGCACCGACAGGGAGAGGACACCAGCATGGCTGACAAGAACGTGGAGTACGGGGTGTTCCTGCCGGTTGGCAGCGGCGGGTGGATTCCGTCGACGACCACGCCGGAACTCGACGCCAGCTACGCCTACAACAGGCGCGTCACCCAGCTGTCCGAACGGCTCGGTTTCGACTTCACCCTCTCCCAGGCGGTCTGGCGTGGGTATGGCGGCCCGAGCGGACATTTCGATGTCAACCTCGAATCGCTGACGACCAGCGCCGGGCTCGCGGAGGCCACCGAGCGCATCGGTGTCTGGTCGACGTGCAACACCGCCCTGTTGCACCCCGCGGTCGCCGCGAAGATGGTCGCCACGCTGGATCAGGTGAGCGGTGGGCGGTCGGGGCTGAACATCGTCGCCGGAGGGAACCGGATGTCGGAGAACCAGATGGGTCTCGGGCTGTCCCTCGACAACGCCGACAAGTACCGCCGCGCCCGCGAGTGGGTCGAGGTCGTGAAGCTGCTGTGGACGGAGAAGTCGGTCGACTACGAGGGTGAGTTCTTCACCCTCACCGACTGCCAGTCCAATCCGAAGCCGCTCGTCGGCATCCCGCCGATGATCTGCGCCGCCGTCTCGGACGTGGGCCTGCGCTTCACCGCGGAGAACCTCGACGGCGCGCTCATCGAGGGCACCTCCCGGGACTCGATGATCGAGCTGGGCGCGCGGGCCCGGCGCATCGGCGAGGAGGCCGGCCGGCATCTGAAGACCTACTGCATCTTCATGGTCATTCCCGGGGAGACCGACGCGGACGCCCGCCGGCGCGTCGAGCTGTACAACGCCGGCCGGGACGACGAGGCGATGAGCCGCATGCTCGCCGAGCACGGCGTGGTCGCCCGGGACAAGAAGGCCGCCGCTGCCACCGCCCACGAGTGGAGCAACTCCACGGCGATCAGCACCGGAACCCTGATCGGCTCGCCGGAAAGCCTGACCGAGCAGCTCGCCGACATCATCAGCGCCGCCGATCTGGATTCGGCCGTGTTCATCATGCCGGACTTCATCGCCGACCTGGAGGTCCTTGGCGAACAGGTGATCCCCGCCCTGGTCCGCGGCGGCCTCGGCCACAAGGTCGCGGCGTGACCGCCGACGTCGAGTCCACCGAGAGCGCCTGGTCGGAGCTGACTGCGCTCGCGGACGGCGGGGCTGACCCGCGGATGCTGCGCCGGGCCTTCGGCTGCTTCCCCAGCGGGGTGGCGGCCATCTGCGGGAGTGACCTCGCTGCCGCGCCGGGTACGGACGGCGAGGGGGCGGCCGCCGGGCCGGTGGGCATGGCGGTCAGCACCTTCACGCCCGTCTCGCTGGACCCGCCATTGGTCTCGGTGTGCCTGCAGACGAGTTCGACGACCTGGCCGCGGCTGCGGCGGCTGTCCCACCTGGGTATCAGCGTCCTGGGCGAGGAGCACGGCGTCGCCTGCCGTCAGCTGTCGGCCCGTGAGGGCGACCGCTTCGCCGGCCTGCCGGTGATCACGACCGGGCGGGGTGCGGTGCTGCTCGCCGGGGCCAGTGCCTGGCTGGAATGCGTCCCGCACGCCGAGATGCCCGCCGGCGACCACGTCATCGCCGTGCTGCGGGTCGTCGCGATGCGCGCCGACCCGCAGATCACCCCGCTGGTCTTCCACGCCAGCCAGTTCCGCCGCCTCGCCGCCTCCTGACGGCCGAGCCCCGACGCGTCCTCAGGCCGCGAGATCGATGATCTCGATGTCCTCCCCTGACCAGTCGGACGGGACGGAGGTCGCGATAGCCACCGTGCCGACGCGTAGGGGCGTGGGCGCGGCGACGTGACGAACGTGCGCCGCCGCCCACGTCCGGTCCCTGGCGACCGCCAGGGCTGCGGCGAGATCGAGGTCGACCAAGGAGATCGCCCGCAGCGAGGCGATGTGCTCGGCGACGCCGCGCCGGGTGCGGTCGGCCTCCACCAGCGCACAGGTCGGCGCATACAGGTAGACGCCGTCGCCCTCGCCGGCCCGGCGGATCAACCGGGAGGCGACGATGTTGCCACGCCCGACCGCGAGCATCGCCGTCGCGTCCAGCACCACGTGGGTGGAGACTCTCACCACGACACCGGGATACCGGCCTGGGCGAACCGGCGCCTGAGCTCGGCGTCGGCTTCAGCCTCCTCCTCGGGTGTCGGGTTGTAGCCGCTGAAGGCGAACAGGGCGGCCAGCGCCCGCTCGGACTGCTCGCGCCGCTCCTCTTCCGTGAACACGTCGGCGGACCGGGCCAACCGCGTGAGGTAGGTCCGCACGGACATTCCCTCGTCCCGGGCGATCCGCACGAGCGCCTCGTGTACATCCTGTGGAACCTGGATGATGGCTTCGGTCACGGCCATGCTTCCTCCGCTAGGAATCCGGACGGACAGTACCCGACCACCGTACGACACGTGACCTGGAAGTGGATCTGCTTTGAAGAAAATACGGTTGCCGCCAACATGATCACCGAGGGAGGCGTACGGGTGCGGCACCCGACCCGGAACCCGCGCCTGCGGTGATGCGGCCTACAGCGATCCGCTCGGCTGGGGGCGCGCCGCGCCCACACCCAGGGAGATGGCGAGCAGTCGGTCGATGAGGTCGGTGTCGTCGGGAGCCTGCTGACTGGCCCAGGCAATGGCGTTGACGAGGCGTAGGAGGTCCGGCGCGTCCACGGTGGGCGGCGTCGTCCCGCTCCGTTTCGACCGGTCGAGGAGCTCGCCCGCTGTGGCGACGAGGGCGTCGTGGCAGGCGGCGAGGGCGTTGCCGTCACCGGGGGCGAACTCCACGGCGAGCTGCGCGGCGAGCAGACCCTGCATCGCGCACGCGTGCGCCGCGAACTCCCGCAGCCAGATCCGCAGGCCGGTATCGGGGTCCTCGTGGGTCGCCAGTTCCCGCCCACGCTGGCACACGCGCTCGACGTCGCCCCGCACGAGGTCGACCAGCAGTGCCTGCAGCGTCGGGAAGTGCCGGTAGACCGTGCCCGGGCCGACCGCGGCTCGCTTCGCGACCTCGTTGAGCGACGCACGCCCGCCGCGCTCGGTGAACACCTCCCGCGCGGCCGCCAGCACCCGGGCCCGGTTCGCGACCGCGTCGGCCCGCTGACGCCGCGGCGCCCCGGAAGCCGTTCCTGACATCCGACCTCCCATTGCCTTCCGGAGAAGTTCTCCATATCGTAGCGACCAGAAAACGGAGAACCTCTCCGGAATCCGTCAACGCGACGGACCCTCTACCTGGAGGCAGTATGGACATCGCCGTGTACGTCGGAGACGTGACCGGCCCGAGCTCACTGGAGGAGAGCGTCACGGCGGCCCGCACGGCCGCGGGCGGCGGGGCCAGCGCGGTGTGGGCGGCACAGGCCCTCGGCTGGGACAGCCTCACCCTGCTCGCACTCGTGGGCGCCGCCGTTCCCGAGATCGGCCTCGGTACCGGGGTGGTGCCGGTCGCGCAGCGTCACCCACTGGTCCTCGCCGGGCAGGCGCTCAGCGTCCAGGCGGCCGTCGGCGGCCGGCTCACTCTCGGGATCGGCGCCGGGGTGGGCGCCATGGTCGGGGGAGTGTTCGGTCTGCCGCACGACCAACCGGCGCGCCGAATGCGCGAATATCTCTCCGTGCTCGGTCCGCTCCTGCGCGGGGAGGCGGTCGAGCATCACGGCGAGACGCTCACCGCGGTCGGCCAGATCGACCTTCCCGCGACATGCCCGCCGCCGGTGCTCCTGGCGGCGCTCGGACCCCACATGCTGCGGGTCGCCGGCGAGCTGACGGACGGAACGGTGACCTGGATGGCCGGTCCACGATCTCTTGGTCAGCACATCGTGCCCACGCTCACCCGCGCGGCGCGGACCGCCGGCCGCGATGATCCCCGCGTGGTCGCCGGCGCGTTGGTCTGCGTCACCGACGACCGCGACAGCGCCCGCGGCCGGATCGCGGCCCGCTACGCCCTGGCCGGACAGGTCCGCGAGTACCGGGCCGTCCTCGACCGTGAGGGCGTCGGTGGCGCGCAGGACGTCGCGGTGATCGGCGACGAGGACAGCGTCGCGCGACACCTGCGCGGGTTCGCCGACGCGGGTGTCACCGAACTCGCCGCCGCGCCGTTCGGCACCGCGCAGGAGAAGGCCCGCACGACCGCCGTGCTCGCCGGGCTCGCACCGTCCGGCGCCCGGCGCTCCAGGCCGCTGACGACCAGCGACCGCGTGGCGATCCACGAGCTCATCGCGCTGCACGGACACCTGGCGGACGACCGCCGGTCCGAGGACCTCGCACTTCTGTTCACTCCGGACGCGGTCTACGACGTGACCGCTTACGGCCTGGGCGCCGTCGACGGACTGCCAGCCATCGCGCGTCTCCACCACGAGCGTCCCGGCGCCCAACCCGCCGGCCACCACGTCAGCAACATCATCATTGATGATCGCCCCGACGGCACTGCCACCGTCCGATCCAAGGGGCTGGCAGTCATGGCGGACGGCCGAACCGGCACCTGCCTCTACGACGACACCGTCACCCACACCGACGCCGGCTGGCGCATCTCCCACCGTCGCGTTCGGAGCCCACGGACCGACTGACGCCAGGCCTGAACCAAACCAGCCACCGGTGATCCACGAACCCGCGGGTGACGACATCGGGTGGGTGGAACGCGTCGAGGCGGACCGGAAGGCCGGTCCGCCTCGGGTGCGGTGCTGTGGTCCCAACCGCCGCTGCCGCGGGCGGGACCGTGCCAGCAGGACTGGCTGATCTTTTCAGGCGAGGAGGGTGAGGGCCTCGTTGAAGCTGACCGAGGGGCGCATGACGGCGGTGGCCTTCACCGGGTCTGGCTGGTAGTAGCCGCCGAGGTCGACGGGCGCGCCCTGGACGGCGAGGAGCTCGTCGGCGATCGTCTTCTCCTGGTCGGTGAGGGTCTTGGCCAGGGGGGCGAAGGTCGCGGCGAGCGTCGGGTCGTCGGTCTGGGAGGCGAGCTCCTGGGCCCAGTACAGCGACAGGTAGAAGTGGCTGCCGCGGTTGTCGATGCCGCCGACGCGCCGCGCCGGCGACCTGTCCTCGTTGAGGAACGTCGCGGTGGCCCGATCGAGGGTGTCGCCGAGGACCTTGGCCCGCGTGTTGCCGGTGGTCGTCGCGAACTGCTCGAAGCTGACCGCGAGCGCCAGGAACTCGCCGAGGCTGTCCCAGCGCAGGTAGTTCTCCTTGACCAGCTGCTGGACGTGCTTGGGCGCGGAGCCGCCGGCGCCGGTCTCGAACAGGCCGCCGCCGTTCATCAGCGGGACGACGGAGAGCATCTTGGCGCTCGTGCCGAGCTCCAGGATGGGGAACAGGTCCGTCAGGTAGTCGCGCAGCACGTTGCCGGTGACGGAGATGGTGTTCTCGCCGCGGCGGAGGCGCTCGAGGGAGAAGCGGATCGCCTCGACGGGGGCCTTGATCTCCAGGACGAGGCCGGTGGTGTCGTGCTCGGGCAGGTAGGCGCGGATCTTCTCGATGAGGCGGGCGTCGTGCGCGCGGGTCTCGTCGAGCCAGAACACGGCCGGGTCGCCGGTGGCGCGGGCGCGGGTGACGGCGAGCTTCACCCAGTCGCGGATCGGGGCGTCCTTCGTCTGGCAGGCGCGGAAGATGTCGCCGGCGGCGACGGCCTGCTCGAGCACGGCCTCGCCGGCGGCGTTGACGAGCCGGACGGTGCCGGTGGTCGCGATCTCGAAGGTCTTGTCGTGGCTGCCGTACTCCTCGGCCTTCTGCGCCATCAGGCCGACGTTGGACACCGAGCCCATCGTCGCCGGGTTGTAGGCGCCGTGGGCGCGGCAGTCGTCGAGCACGACCTGGTAGATGCCCGAGTAGCTGGAGTCGGGCAGCACCGCGAGGGTGTCGGCCTCCTGGCCGTCCGGGCCCCACATGTGGCCGGAGGTGCGGATCATCGCCGGCATGGAGGCGTCGACGATGACGTCGCTCGGGACGTGCAGGTTGGTGATGCCGCGGTCGGAGTCGACCATGGCGAGGGCGGGGCCCTCGGCGAGCTCGGCGTCGAAGGAGGCGCGGATGGCGTCCCCGTCGGGCAGCGCGGCGAGACCCTTGAAGATGCCGCCGAGGCCGTCGTTGGGCGACAGGCCCGCGGCGGCGAGCACGGCGCCGTGGGCGGCGAACGTCTTCGGGAAGAACGCGCGGACCACGTGGCCGAAGATGATCGGGTCGGAGACCTTCATCATCGTGGCCTTGAGGTGGATCGAGAACAGCACGCCCTCGGCCTTGGCCCGGGCCACCTGCGCGGTGAGGAACTCCCGCAGGGCGGCGACGCGCAGCACGGCGGCGTCGACGACCTCGCCGGCGAGCACCGGCAGGGACGGCAGCAGCACCGTGGTGGTGCCGTCGTCGCCGACCAGCTCGATGCGCAGCGTGTCGTCCGCGGGGAGGACGACGGACTTCTCGGTGGTACGGAAGTCGTCGGCGTCCATGGTCGCCACGTTCGTCCGCGACGACGCGTCCCACGCCCCCATCCGGTGGGGGTGCGCCCGGGCGTAGGCCTTCACCGAGGCGGGGGCGCGCCGGTCGGAGTTGCCCTCGCGCAGCACCGGGTTCACCGCGGAGCCCTTGATCCGGTCGTAGGCCGCCCGGATCTCCCGCTCGGCGTCGGTCTTCGGCTCGTCCGGGTACTCGGGCAGGGCATAGCCCTTCGCCTGCAGCTCGGCGATCGCCGCCTTGAGCTGCGGGATCGACGCCGAGACGTTCGGCAGCTTGATGATGTTCGCCCCGGGGGTCCTCGCCAGCTCTCCGAGCTCGGCGAGCGCGTCGTCGACGCGCTGCGCGGGTTCGAGATGCTCGGGGAAGGTGGCGATGATGCGCCCCGCCAGCGAGATGTCGCGGCTTTCCACGGGTACTCCCGCCGCGGCGGCGTATGCCTGCACAACCGGCAGGAACGAGTACGTCGCCAAGGCCGGGGCCTCATCCGTGTGGGTATAGATGATCGTCGAGTCAGTCACCGACACTCCGCTTCACGTCTACTCCGTCTGGCTATCACGATATGCCGCGCATAGGCCGCCACCTCGGACGCGCACTCGGGTGTGGGCGCTCGCTCGTCGACCAACGAGCGCCATACGATCACCCTTCGTGACGGTCCCGGGCGACCGCAGACGGGGCGCGCCGGAATGCGCGCCTCACGCGGCGACCGGTTCGGAAAGCGGGGTCGACACCGGGGTCGGAGGTCCGCCGCCGGGATCGTACGGCATCGGCCCGCCCGCTGGTGTCTGCCCGGATCGTCCGGGTTACGGAGACACGGATGATCGTGACGTCGCACGGCGGCACCGACCGTCGAGCTTCCGGCCGGCGCCGGCCAGCTCGACCGGACTTCCGGCCCGCTTCCCGCCACCGGCGGGCCTACATAGCCAGACCATGCGACCGCGCTGCCCGGACGGACCGAGGTGCATCCGGGCGGCGCGGGGAGCGGTGACTCCCGGGCCGGTCAGTAGGCGAGGAAGAGGATCTGCTCGCGGGTGTAGTCGTGGCCGGGGTGCTTCTCCGACAGATGCGCCTGGGTCTTCTCCACCAGGTCGTCCTCGTCCTCACCCTCGATGTACTCGCCGCAGGGGCAGTTCAGGCGCTTCGCCACCGGCTTCTCCCGTCCTTTGCCGTGTGTTCGCCCGTACCGGACGCGCCCCGCCCGGCGGACACGTGGTCCCGGGTGTGGCGCGCCGCACGGCTTGCCACCATGATGCCAGCGGTGAACGACAGCCGCGTGGTGTGAGCGTGAAACCGCGACGACACGTCGACGTCGCCCACGGGACATCCGGGCCTCGTCCCGACCACCATCGGCTCACGGACCAGGGCGGAAGCTCCCCACGATCGTGCGCAGCTGCGCCTGGGTCGCCGGCCAGCCGTCCTCGGGGGCTCGCCAGCGCAGGGCGTAGCCATGGCCGTTACGGATCATCCCGAGGTCGAGGACGTGGATCGTGCGCCCGCCGGCGGTGAAGGTGAACTCCCAGACCGCGGCGGTTGTGCCGTCCCCGCCGTCGGCCGCGCGGATGGACAGCAGACGGTAGCCACTGGTGCTGGAGCGGACGGTGGGTTCCAGATCCCGCCAGGCGCCGATCGCCGACGCCCCGGCCTTCAGCTGCACCTCGACCAGCAGGTCGGGATAGCCTCCCGGCGCGGTGGAGACGGCGCGCCCGTCGCCGCGGACGTCCGTCCGCCAGTCTGTGGGCACCGCGACCGACCAGCCGGAGGCGTCCCGATGGCTGGCGTAGCCCCGGGGTGCGGCGGCGGGCTGCGTCGAGCTGGGGACGAGCGTCCCGAGATCGCCGGACCTCGCCGGCGATCCCGCCGAGCCCGGCGCCACCGCGGCCATTCCACCCGTCGCGGTCGCGGGGGCCTGTGCTCCCCCCGGGGCGGCGGAGGTCCCGGGAGCGCCGGACGTGCCTGGTCTGACGGACGTCCCCGGTGCCGGCGACGTTCCCGGGGCGGTGGAGGTCCCGGGCTCGGAGACGCGCGAGCCGGTCGGCGACGGGCTCGCGTGCGGCGGGCGCGACGCGGGCAGCTGTCCCGACGGGGTGAGCGTGCCGGCGATCGACGTCGGGTGCGCCGCCGGCGTCGACGGCCCGCCGCCAGCCAGCGTCAACCCGAGCACCACGGCCGCCGCCGCGAGCACGGCCGCCGCCACGGCGACCGCCACGAGCACCCCGAGCCGCCCACGCCGGCCCGACTCGGCTTCTGTCCCGGACGCCGCTCCCGTCCCCGCGCCGACCCGGCCCGAACCCGCTGCGACCCCACCAGCACCAGTAGCGGCACCGGCACCGGCAGCAGCGGCAGCGGCGCCGGCCGGGGCGCCAGCCATGCCCGCCGGACGGGTCGCGTGATCACGCCCGCCCTCGGCCTGCACGGTGCCAGCGGCTGGCGCACCGCCCTCGGCGGGGTCCGCCGCGCCCGCGGCCACCCCGGCACCCTCGCCGTCACCGCCCGCCACGGCTGACGTCGCCGAGTCCGCCGGCGCAGACGTGGCGACACGCTCGTCGTCGGCGCGCCCGTCCGCGGGCCGATCATCCTCAGCCGGTGTGGCCTCGGGGGACCTGGCCTCGATGGGCACGGCAGCCTCGCCGGCCACCACCGCCTCGCCGGCCACCACCGTCTCACCGGCCACCGAGGCCTCACTGGCCGCCGCTGTCCTTCCGGCCACCGCCGCGTCACCGATGTCCGGCGCCTCGTCAGCGACGTCCTTGCCCACCGCCGACCTCGACGCGGCCGCGGTCCCCTCCGCCGAGGCAGCCGGTCCGTCCGCGGCCACCTCATCCAGCGCCGGCCCGGCCACCTCGGTCGATCCGGCCGTCTCCGTCCGCGTCGACTCGTCGACGTCGGAGTCGGACCGCGGGAGTTCGACGAGGGTCGCCTCGACGCCGATGGCCTGCTCCTCCAGGCCATCGGCGATGTCGCGCAGCCAGCCCCGGGCCTCGGCGAGGGACGGCCGCCGCGCGGGATCCGGCTCGAGCAGCGTGCCGAGCACCCCGCGCAACGGACCGCTGTGCCAGAACGGCCGGCGCCGATCCTCGACGACGGCGGCGAGGATGGCCAGCGGCCCCTCACCCTCGAACGGCGGCACACCCTCGACGGCGGAGAACAGGGTCGCGCCGAGTCCCCAGACGTCACCGGCAGTGCCGACCCGGGCTCCGCGGGCGCGCTCGGGGGCGATGTAGGCGGGCGAGCCGACGAGCGTGCCGGCCTCGGTCAGCGTCGTGTCCCCCTCGGTGACGGCGATACCGAAGTCGGTGAGCCTCGCCTGGCCGTCGGTGGTGACGAGCACGTTGCCCGGCTTGACGTCGCGGTGCACGACACCGGAACGGTGCGCCGCCTCCAGCGCGTAGGCGAGGCTGACGCCGATCCGGGCGGTCCGCAGCGGGCTGAGGCGGCCCTGGTCGCGGATGAGGTCGGACAGCGACGTCCCGTCGACGTACTCCATGACGATCCAGGTGTGGTCGTCGGCCTCGAGGACGTCGTAGACGGTGACCAGGCCGGGATGACGCAGCCGGGCGGCGGCGCGCGCCTCGCGCAGCACCCGCTCGGCGAACACCGCGTGCTCCTGCTCGGAGGCCGCGGCCGGGGTGCGCAGCTCCTTGATCGCCACCCGGCGGCGCAGCAGCAGATCCTCACCCTCGCGGACGATGCCGCTGCCGCCACGGCCCAGCATCCGCCCGAGTCGGTAGCGGCCGGCGAGCCGCCGTTCCTGGCCCGGGTTCGTCGGCATGGCCTGGTCTGCCCCCTTGTTCACGAGGATGTCACTCTATGACCCCATCCTCTGACGTCCATCCACCCTTGCGACGTGAATTACCGGCCCGCGTCGTCAGATCGCCGTGCTGGACCGGCGCGGCGGGCGTTGGCCGCGGGATGCGTGGTGTGAAGGCTGGGGGGCATGCCGAAGGACATGCCGAGCCGACCTGACCGGGCCCCCGCGACGGCGCCGCTCGCGGCCGACGGACTGCGCACGGCGTTCCGCCGACACGCGGCGGGCGTGACGGTGGTGACGTTCCCCGGGGTCGGCGGCCCCGCGGGCTTCACCGCGACGTCGGTGACCTCGTTATCGGAGCGACCGCCGCTGGTGTCGCTGGCGCTGTCGGGCCAGTCGTCGCTGATCCCGGCGTTGCGGACGGCACGCTCCCTCGTCGTCCACCTGCTCGCCCACGACCAGCGGGAGCTGGCGGCCCGGTTCGCGGCGACCGGCGTCGACCGCTTCGCCGCGCCCACCCGCTGGCGGCCGCTGCGCACCGGCGAGCCGCTGCTGCTCGACGCACCGGTCTGGCTGCGCTGCCGGATCCGCGAGCGTCTGACCACCGGTGACCACATGCTGGTCGTCGCCGAGGTCCTCGACAGCCGCGCCGAGCGCGCCGCCGCGCCGCTCGTCTATCACGACGGCGGCTACGGCACGTTCCTCGGCGCCGCCCGCTCCCCCGCTCCGACCACGCCCGCCCCTCCCGGGCCGGCAGCGCGACCGACGCCCGGGCCGGCATCGCGGCCCACGCCCGGCGGCGACTTCACGGTGGATGGCGACCTCGGTATCCGGGCGACGCCGTCCCGGCCGGCAGGACGGGGCGGCTCCCCGCACGCGCGCGGCCGGCAGGGCCGGCGTGGTCGCTGTAGTCGCGGGACTCGGCGGCTCCCCGCACGCGCGCGGCTGACAGCCGGCCGCCGTCGGCGCCGCGTCTCCCCGCCTCGCCCGCGGCGGCGGCGCCGGTGCCGCCGGCGCGCGGCCGTCGGGTCGAGCCGTGGAGTGGGGCACGAGGTCGCCGCGACCCCCGCTCGCGGGACCCCCGCCTGCGGACGCCCATGTCCGTCCCGGCGGACCGCCGGCGCCGCGGCCGGCGTACCCCCGTCGATCCCCGCGCGACGCCGGGCGGCTACCCACGCAAAGGGGCTACGTCTTTCCCGCGGGCCTGTTCCGGCGCACCTGACCCGGGATTTCTGTCCACGCTCCCGACATCGCGGCAATCAGACGAGGCAACGAGTCGAAGTGACGTCGGTTTCCTGATTTCCGACCGCTACGAGACCACCCTTTCCGGCCGGATCCGGACCGGCCACGCGGGCCCGCCCAGCGCATCGCCACCCACCAGAGGTGTACCCGTCGAACGATGACTCGAGGGCGGGGTGAGACATCGCCGTATCGCACTCCGCAGGGTTCCCAGACCCGGTTCCATACCCGACTACTTCCCGTCTGAGCTGGCACTTCAGACGGACCGTATGCCGGCCACTCGACTGGCCGAACCAACGCGACGCATTCCGGTCGGAGCCATGTGCTCTCGTGTGAACAATCGCGGGAACCGGTCGTCCCACCGCTATCTTCGAGACGCCCCGCCAGCGGTATGGTGCGAACGACCAGCTATCTGGATAACATGCCGGGAGCTCTACTAGAATGCAACGGACCACGCGCTCCCTGCCGAGAGCGGGAGCTCGAACGATCGGCGCCGTCACGGCCACGGTCGCCCTGTCGCTGGGATTCCCGGGCGTGGCGTGGGCAGCCACGCCGTCGGGTCAGGATGCCGAACCCGTGACCTTGTTTCAAGGCCCACCGGGTGTGAGCACCGACGCCACCGGCGCCCTGCAGGAGAAGATCCGGAGTCTGATGGGCCAGGGAGCGGCCGATCCGACGAGCCCTGAGATCGTCCGGTTCTTTCCCCCTCCGGTCCCCGTCGCGCTGCCCTGCAAGGACGGCCTGCCCGGCGAGGACCGCGCACCCTGCCCCGTCGGCGTCCCAGGGCCGATCATCCCGCCGGTGACGGTCATCGTCGGACCGATCTTTCCGCCCGGCCCCGTACCGATCCCCTGCAAGGACGGCCTGCCCGGTAAGGACGGTGAGCCCTGCCCCGTCGGCGTCCCCGGCCCGGTCTCCCCGCCCGGCCCCGTTCCCTGCAAGGACGGCGTTCCCGACAAGGACAAGCAGACCTGTGCCGGTGTCCCCGGCGGCGGCGTACCAGGCGGCGGCGTACCCGGGGGCGGCGTACCCGGCGGCGGCGTCCCCGGCGGCGGCGTCCCCGGCGGCGGCGTACCCGGCGGCGGCGTACCCGGCGGCGGCGTCCCCGGCGGCGGCGTCCCCGGCGGCGGCGTACCAGGTGGAGGAATGCCGGGTAGCGGCGTGCCCGGTGGTGGCACGTCCGGGGGCGGCGGCGGGCAGCCGGTCTCGGTCTCGCACCCGTCGGGGCCGTCGGCCGGAGCGCCCGGGGTGGGGACGTCCACTCCCTCCGCCGTCAACGCCGGCAACAGCGGCCTGGCCGCGGCGGACGACGAGCCGTCGGCGCTGACCGTCGGGGCCCTCGGCCTCGCGTTCGGGTCGGCCGGCGTGCTTGTCGGCTGGCAGCGCCGGCGGTCACGCCCGGCTCGCCGCCAGGGATGACCAACGCGGCGGATCGGCCACGCGGCGCGCTGCCGGTCCGGGCACGTCGGCGACGACTGGCCAGGCGGCGACTCCTGGCCAGTCGTCTCCTGATCGTCACCGCCGTGCTGTCCGGCGCGGTCGGTGTCACCGGGATCGTCGAGTGGGCGACGTCACGGGCACCCGGCGATGTCGGGTCGCTCGCGTCGGGTTCGGCTTCGGCGGCGATGCCGGGGGCGGCGACGCTCCCGGCCGCCGCCGGGCCGGACACGGGCACAGTCCTCGCCGCGTCCCCACTGCCGGCCGACCCTGCCGACTCGCGGGACGCCGCACGGCGGCGACCGGCGCGCGTCTCCGTGCCGGCGTCCGGCGTCGACGCTCCGGTCGTCCCCGAGCTCGCCGACCGTGCCACCAACACCCTCGATCTGCCCCGCGATCCGGCGACGGTGGGCTGGTGGGCGGCAGGCGCGGCGCCTGGTGCCCCGTCGGGGACCGTGGTGATCGCGGGGCACGTCGACTATGACGGCCAGCCCGGCGCGCTGCTCCCCCTCGCCCGCGTGGCGACAGGATCCCCGGTGATCGTCACCAGCGCCGACGGTCGTACGCACGACTATCGGGTCGTCGCCCGCGTGCACGTCGCGAAGTCGGCTCTCGCGGACACGGGGGTGTTCCGCGGTGACGGGCCGCCGAGACTGGCGTTGATCACCTGCGGCGGCCCGTTCGACCGCGCGCGGCACAGCTACCGCGACAACCTCGTCGTCCTCGCCCTGCCGGTGTGACCCCGCGGCGCCATCCACGGCGTCGCACGGGCCCCGCTCCCCACCGCCACGCGACGACGCCATCGTCTGCGCGACGGGCGCTGGCCGCGCGGTCGTCATCAGGATCCGACGGTCGCCGCCCGCCCACCGCGCGATGTGGGTGGCCTCGGGTGGGGCCTTCGCCCGGCGCTAGCCGACGGCGGTCACGTCCACACTCACCGCACCGGTCACGGCGGCGGCCGCGCCCGCCTCGGCGGAGCCCGGCTGCGGCTGGAAGGCGGTGAGCAGGGCGGCGCCGATGAGCGCGTTGCCGGCGGCCGCGGCGTGCAGGCCGTCGGCGGCGAACAGGGTCGGGTCGGCGGCGAAGGCGCGCGACACCTCGGTGCGCAGCCGGACCGGGGTGCCCCCGGCGGCCAGGACGGCGGGAGTCTGCGCCCGTTCGAGGCGGCGCCCGAGCAACCAGAGGATCTCCCGCAACGGCGGGCGCACCGCGGCGATGATGCTCAGGTCCGGTGTCGTGCCGACGATCACCTGGGCGCCGCCGCGGCGAAGGTCGGTGACGGCCGCGGCGAGGTGGCGCGCGGCTCGCGCCGGCGGGGTGCGATGGCGGATGTCGTTCACGCCGATGGAGATGACCACGAGGTCGGGACAGGCTGGGGCAATGCGGGCGACCTGACCCGCGAGGTCGGCGGCGCGGGCGCCGTCCCGGGCGGCGCTGACCACCCGCACGTGCCGGCCGCCGTCGGCGAGATGACGCGCGAGCCAGCCACCGAGGGTGTCGTCGTAGTCGTGCACGCCGGTGCCCTGCGCGCTGGAGTCCCCAAGCATCGCCAGGGTGAGCGGGGGGCGGGTCGGATTGCCGTAGAACTCACGCACCGGCGGCGCAGGGGTGGTCAGCGGGCGCACCTTGCGGTCGGCCACACTGCCCTGGAACAGGACGAGCCGCCACAGACCCACACCCGCGCCAACGACGGCACCGCCGCCCGCCGCGCCCGCTCCCATCAGGACCCGACCTCGCCCGATCATCCCGCCCTCCGCCCTGGCCCGCGCCCGTGACGGCGACGGACGGCCGGCCAGGCGGGCACGCCCGCATCGTAACCGGGCGGGCCCCGCCGGGCGCCCGCTTGACCTGAAGTCGACTTCACCCCGCAGCATCGGGTTCGCGCCCGGCCCGACGGTCGGGCGTCCGTACCCAGCACGCGGGAGGCACCGTCTTGACATCCGCCACGACCACCACGCCCGACGCGGCCACGCCCCACGCGGCCGCACATCTCGGGGATCCCCGGCCCGGCGGCGTCGGCGAGGCGCCGCGGCCGCTCACGCTCGCCGTGCTCCTCGGCAGCGTCCGCGCCGGCCGGCTCGGCCCGACGGTGGCCGCCTGGTTCGCCACGCTTGCCCAGCGACGCGACGATGTGCGCCTCGACCTTGTCGATCCGGCCGCGCTGCCGCACATCGCGTCGCCAGCCGCCGGCAGCGTGAGCCCCGGCGATCCGGGCACGAACGACGCGGGCACGAATGACGCGGGCACGAACGACGCGGGCACGAATGACGTGGGCACGCCGGCCACGCGGGAGACGGTCGGGCGCCGGCTCGCGGCGGCCGACGGTTTCGTGGTCGTCACGCCGGAGTACAACCACAGCTATCCGGCGGCGCTGAAGCACCTCATCGACGACTACCGGCAGGAGTGGTACGCCAAACCGGTCGGATTCGTCTCCTATGGCGGTGTCAGCGGTGGCCTGCGGGCCGTGGAACACCTGCGGGCGGTCTTCGCCGAGCAGCATGCCGTCACTGTCCGCGACAGCGTCAGCCTGCACGGGGTGAGCGCGGCGGACTTCGCCGACGGTGGCCGGGTGGCGGCCGACGGGGGCACGGCGGCCGCCGTCGACCTGTTGCTCGACCGGATGTCCTGGTGGGGACGGGCCCTGCGGGTCGCGCGGGACAGCGAGCCCTACGCGTAGGCCGCGCGTTCCACGTCTGGTCGGACCCGCTTTCCCTGCCACCTGGCCCGCATCTGCCTCGCCGACCTGCCGGCCTGAGCCGGGGGCGGGTCAGCGGACATCGCGGGGACGGAACTGGACGCTGATCCGGGGGCCGACGGGGCGTGCCGTCTTCGGCACGGCGTGATCCCAGGTGCGCTGGCAACTGCCGCCCATGACGAGCAGATCGCCGTGGCCGAGGTCGAGGCGGCGCACCGGGCCGCCGCCGCGCGGGCGCAGCAGCAGCGGCCGCGGATTGCCGAGCACGATGATCGCGACCATCGTGTCGACCCGGGCGCCGCGGCCGATCCGGTCACCGTGCCAGGCGACGCTGTCGCGCCCGTCGCGATACAGGCACAGCCCGGCGGTGGCGAACGGCTCCCCCAGCTCGTCGCCGTAGTGTGCCTCGAGCACGCGGTGGGCGGCGTCGAGCGCCGGGTCGGGCAGCGCGGCACCCTCGCCGTACCAGGACAGCAATCGGGGTATGTCGACGACCCGGTCGTACATCGGCCGCCGCTCGGCCCGCCAGGGCACCGCCGCGCGCAGCCGCTCGAACAGCGCGTCGGCCCCCTCGATCCACCGGCGCCGCTCGTCCACCCAGGCCCCCGGCGCGAGCAGGTGCCGCCGCACGGACGGCCCAAGCGGGCCGACCTCGACGGCGGGTGCGGCGTCGAGCAGCGACGCCTGGAACGGCGCGATCCCCACGGCCATCACGATATCAAACACACGTTCGATCTCCCACCGTTCCGACGGGCGGCGACGATGGGATCTCGAACGGTCCGCCGGGTCCCGGCCGGGTGCCGTGGCGGTCGTCCGGGGGGCACGGTGGGCACGGCGGTCACGGCCGGCTCCTGATGAGGTCGCCGGATGCAGCCCCCATAGCTGCCGACCCGGCTGGACACATAAGGGACGGACCTACACTGAAGTGCGCACAGGGAGCAGGCATGGCGTAACCACCACGTCCATCACGACATCATCCGGCGGGAGTCGACCGTGCGGTACGGCCTCGGAGTCGATCTCGGCACGAGTTTCACCGCGGTCGCCACCGGCCTGCCGCCGGGAGACGGCGGGCACGTCGGGATGGTCAGTCTCGGCAGCCACGGCGTGCTCACCCCCACCGTGGCCGTCGCCGATGCCGACGGCCGGTTGCTGACCGGTGAGGCCGCGGCGCGCCGCGCCGTGCGGGTGCCGGACCGCGCGGCCGCTGGCTTCAAGCGCCGCCTCGGCGATCCCACCCCCCTGGTGCTCGGCGGCGCTCCCTACTCCCCGACGGCGCTGCTCGCCGCCACCCTGGCTGATGCCATCGGCGCCGCGGTGGCCGCCCGAGGCGCGCCGCCCGCGGCGGTCGTGCTCACCCGCCCGGCCGTGTGGGGCCCGTACCGGATGGAGCAGTTCGACGAGGTGCCGCGCCTGGCCGGGCTCGGTTCGGTCACCATCGTCACCGAGCCGGTGGCCGCCGCCACCCACTTCGCGGCCACCCGGATGTTCACCGACGGTGACCTCGTCGCCGTCTACGACCTGGGCGGCGGGACGTTCGACACCGCGGTGCTGCGTTTCGAGACCGGGCAACCGCGCCCGCTCGGCCTGCCCGAGGGAGTGGAGTGGCTCGGCGGTGTCGACTTCGACGAGGCGGTGCTCCGCCACGTCGACACCGAGCTCGGTGGTGCGGTCGACGCGCTCGACCCGCACAGCCGCGACGACATGGTGGGCCTGGCCCGGCTTCGCCGGGAGTGCGTCCTGGCGAAGGAGGCGCTGTCGTTCGACGAGGAGACGGAGATCCCGGTGTCCCTGCCGGCGGTCCGCGCCGAGGTCCGCCTGACGCGCGCGACGTTCGAGCAGATGATCAGCCCGGCGCTCGCCAGCACGGTGGAGGCGGTGCACCGGGCGCTACGCTCGGCCGAGGTCGCCCCGCAGGATCTCACCGCCGTCCTGCTGTCCGGCGGCTCGGCCCGCGTCCCGCTGGTGGCGCGGATGATCGAGGCGGCGCTGGGCCGTCCGGCCCTGGTGGATGCCCATCCCAAGCACGCGGTCGCGCTGGGCGCGGCCCGCATCGCCGCCGCGCGGCTCGCCCCGGCACCCGTCGCGCCCACGGCCGCCGGTGCCAGCGCACCGGCCCGCTCGGAGCCGGGCCCAGCGACAACCGCGGGCCTGGAGACTGCGGCAGGCCAGGGGACGACCGCGGATTCCGACACGACGACGGGCCCAAGGACAATCGCGGCTCCCGACACGACGGCGGGCCCAGAGGTAACTTCGGGCCCCGAGACGACGGCCCGCCCAGAGGCGACGGCCGGCCCAGAGGCGACGGCCGGCCCAGAGGCGACGGCCGGCCAGAAGTCCATCGCCGGCACAGTGGCCATGACGGGTACGGAGGCGAGGGCGGGCGCGCACACGGTCCTGGACTGGGCGGCGGTGCCGGTGCAACGGGCGCAGGACGGCACGCGGCCTCGGCTGTGGGCGGACGCCGGGGCGCCGGTGGTGATGTCGCCGCGACGCCTGCTGGTGGTGACCGCGCTCGCCGTGCTGGTGCTGCTGCTCGCGGCGGTCGCCGGCGGCCTGTACGGCTACGCGCACCGCACCCGCGGCTCCGCGGCGCCGCCGCTGCTCCCACGCCCGGCCGGGGCCTCGATGGTCCTCGCCTGATCACCGCATCCCCCGGACGGGGTACGGGGGGTGGGGACAACCCCCCGCGAATCGAGGGCGGTCCCCCATGGGAGGAGGGGACGCCTCGTAGCGATGGCCACCCCGCAGGGGCGACGGTCAGGTCATGGCAGACACCCGCGCGGAGACGACACCGGACGCCGACGACCACGCGGGTCCGGCCACCCGGACACGGTTCACCGACCTCGTCCTCGGGCACCGCGCCGCCCTGCTGGCCTACACCACCGGGCTGACCGGCGGCGACCGCGGCCGGGCGGAGGACGTCGTCCAGGAGACGTTCCTGCGCGCGTGGCACCACCTGGACCGGCTGACGCCCGAACGCGGGTCGGTCCACGGCTGGCTGCGCCGGGTGGCCCACAACCTCGTCGTCGACGGCTTCCGCGGTCGGGCGGCCCGCCCGACCGAGTTCGAGTTCACCGCGGACCACGTCGATCTCGCCGCCGCGCCCGACCATGCCGACTCGGTCGCGCTGTCCGCCGCCGTCGAGGTGGTCCTCGCCCGGATCTGGCCCGAGCACCGCGCCGCCGTCACCGAGGTCTACCTGCGCGACCGCACCTGCGCCCAGGCCGCCGCCGTGCTCGGCGTGCCGGAGGGCACGGTGAAGAGCCGCGTCCACTACGCTCTGCGCTCCCTGCGCCGCGAGGTCGACCGCACCGGCCTGCGCACCCGCTGAGCGGCCAGCCACGCGGGCACGCTCCTCCATCGCGTCCGAAACTCGACATGTGACCCAGTTCACCCATCGACCGACTAGGGTGCGGTTCCGACCCCTACGCCGGCCGCCGCGCCGGTCACTGTCAGCCAGCGCTGTCGAATCCGGGCAGGTGCCAACGCTCATGCCACGGTCTCGCCCGTTCGCCGCGCGCCGCGTCGCCGGCCGGGCGGCGCGCGCGCCGCGTCGGCGCCGGTCGATGCCCCGACTCGGCTGGAGCGTGGGCGGGGCGCTGTTCGGCGTGGTCTGGATGGGGTTCGCGCTGCTGTTCCTCGCGTTGGCGATCTGGAACACGGTGGACATCGGGCAGCTGCGCGCGAGCGGCGTGCGCACGACCGGGACCGCGCTGCGCACCTGGACCGAGACGTCCACCTCGACCAGCACGGACGCGAACGGCTTCACCACGACGACCACGACGACGAGCCACTACACGCAGGTGCGCTACATCGACCGGGACGGCGTCACGCATGTCGAGACCGTCTCGGGCTCCCACCGGCCCCCGTCCGCGGTGGCCGTGGTCTACCACGCGGATGATCCCGGCTCGGTCCGGGCGGCCGGCGAGGTGAGCGGGTTCAGCTTCGGCCTGGCCATCTTCCTGGTGCTGTTCTCGGCGGGGTTCGTCCTGTTCGGCCTCACGTTCTTCCTCCGCTGGTGACGGGCGGGCGCTGTCCGCCCGCCCGCGCCTACCGGGGGGTGAGGGCGGCGGCGACGTCGGCGGCGAGCAGGTTCTGGAGGTCGGCGGTGGTGGGAGCGGGCAGGGCACGCAGGCGGCCGGCCTGGCGCACGATCACCCGGTCGAGCGTCTGGCGGGCGTAGCGGCCGTTGCCGAAGGTGTCGCCGCGCTGGACGGCGCCGAAGTGACGGCGCAACAGCTCCAGCGCGTCGCCCTGCGGCTCGTAGCCGGACGACCGGGCCATCCGCTCGAAGATCGCGACCAGCTCGTCGGCGGCGTAGGAGGCGAAGGTGATCTGGTGGCTGAACCGGGAGGCGAGCCCGGCGTTGCTGGCCAGGAAGCGGGCCATGTCCCCGGTGTAACCGGCGGCGATGACGACGATGTCGTCGCGGTGGTCCTCCATGAGCTTGACCAGCGTGTCGATGGCCTCCCGGCCGAAGTCGTGGCCCTCGCCGTGCGCGCTCAGCGTGTACGCCTCGTCGATGAACAGCACGCCGCCGCGGGCCTTCTGGAACACCTCGGTCGTCTTGACCGCCGTGTGCCCGACGTACTGGCCGACGAGGTCGGCGCGGGCCACCTCGACCAGCTGCCCGGTGCGCAGCACCCCGAGGGCGCCGAGCAGCTGCCCGTACAGGCGGGCGACCGACGTCTTGCCGGTGCCCGGCGGACCGGCGAAGACGAGGTGGCGCGACAGCGACGGCGCCGGCAGTCCCGCCTCGCGGCGCGCCTTCGCCGAGGCGATGAGGTCGACGAGGTCGGCGACGTCCCGCTTCACCTCGGCGAGGCCGATCATCGCGTCGAGGCGGCGCAGCAGACCGTCGACGGCGCGGCGCTGCTCGCCGGACTCGGCGTCGCTCACCTCCTCCCGCTCGCCGAGATCCTCGGGCAGCAGCCGGGCGAGTTCGAGCTCGGGCACGTCGGGGGTGGCCGCGAGCCGGTACGCCTGGCGGCCGAGCATCTCCTCGAACACCTGGCGGGCGACGCGGGCGTTGCCGAACGTCTCCGAGCGGGCGAGACCCGCGAAGTGGCGCAGCAGCGCCTGCTGCGTCTCGTACTCCAACGCGTAGTGGTGGCTGCGGCACAGCCGTTCGACGATCGTGACCAGCTCGTCGTTCGAATAGCTGTCGAACTCGATGGTCCTGGAGAAGCGCGACTGCAGGCCCGGGTTGGCGGCGAGGAAGGACCGCATCTGCGGGGAGTAGCCGGCGACGACGACCACGATGTCGTCGCGGTGATCCTCCATGAGTTTGACCAGCGTGTCGATGGCCTCCCGGCCGAAGTCGTGCCCCCCGTCGGGGGTCAGCGTGTACGCCTCGTCGATGAACAGCACGCCGCCGAGGGCCTCCTCCACCTTCGCGGTCGTCTTCACCGCGGTGCCACCGACGTGCTCGGCGACGAGGTCGGCGCGCGCCACCTCGACGATCTTTCCGCTCGACAGGACGCCGAGGGCGGCGAGGATGCGGCCGAACAGCCGGGCGACCGTCGTCTTGCCGGTGCCGGGCGGCCCGGCGAAGACCAGATGGCGCGACATCGGCGGGACGCTGAGCCGGGCCTCGCGCCGCCGCTTGGCCACCTGGTGCAGCCCGACGAGCGTCGCCACCTCCCGTTTGACGCCCTCCAGGCCGACGAGCGCGTCGAGCTCGGCGAGCAGCGCCGCCACGGCGTCCGACGGCGCCCCCGGCCCCGCGCCGCCGCCCGGCGACGCACCGCCCGGCGACGCACCGCCCGGCGACGGCTGCGGTGAGGAGGGTCCCGCGGTCGAGTCGGCCGGCCACGCACCGCCGGCCGCCAGCGCGCCCGGCGCCGATGGACCACCAGCGTCCCCACCCGCCGGCGTCGGCTGCCCCGGCAGCGACCTGCCTGGCACCTGCCCGCCCGGAGGCTGGTGATCAGGCCTCTGGTGATCAGGTACGGGGACGCTCGCCGCAGGGTCACCGGGCATGGGGCCGGTGGGCGACGGCGCGTCGCCCAGCCGTGCGGTGCCCCAGGCCGACGGCGCACCACCCGCCCGGGGCGTCTCGTTCGGCGGTCGCACGCTGCTGGGCGGCGGCATGCCGTCGGGCGTGAGCACGCCCGACGCCGCCGGTCCGGCCGTCGGCCACGCGGCACCGTACCCGCCCGATGCCGCCCCGCCGGCGAGATCGACGGGGACGTTGTTGTGGCCGGTGTCGACGTCGGTCAGCCGCACCTGGTGGGTGGGGGTCACCACCTCGACGGCGGCGCCGCCGTTGCCCCGCACGACACCGCCGGTGACCGTCACCGGCAACGTCGTCTCCACCAGGATCCCGGGGCCGCTGTTGCCGACCAGTTCGACGTCCGCGATCCGCGCCTGGCTGCCCGGCCCCAGGACGAGCCCCGGACCGGTGGTGCCGTGCGCCCGGACGCCGGTCAACGTCGGATGGGCATGATCGCGCACCACGATGGCGGCGTCGCAGGCCCCGTCGACCTCGATGGCGCGCAGGTCGGGCGCGGACCGTTCGACGATCTCGATCCCGACGCGGCCGCCCGTGGTCCAGACGTTGTGCAACGCCATGCGCGCCTCGCCGGCCAGCCGGACCCCCCCGCGGCGCGCCGCGCGCACCCCGCTGTCGGCGACCCGGCCGGCGCCGCCACTGGCGTGCAGGCCGTAGGTGACGTCCTCCACGGACAGACCGGTGATGTCCGGCTCCGCGTCGCCCTCCACCGCGACGCCGATCGGGCTGCCCTCGACCCGCACGCCCTCCAGCCGCGCGCCGGACCGTCCGATCAGCAGCACGCCGACGTCCGCGCAGCCGGTGAGCGTCCCGCCGCGCAGCACCGGGCGGGCGGTGTCGTCGACGACCACCCCGGCGGCGCCGCTGCCCCGCACCTCGCAGCCTTCCAGCGTCGGGGTTGAACGCCCCGCCGCGTGCAGGCCGTGGCCGGCGGGATCCGCGACGACGCACCCGACGAGCCGCGGCGCCGCCCGGTCGCGGGTGACCACCCCGTGCCCCGAGGCGTCGCGCAGCAGGCAGCGGTCGAGGACGGCGACGGCGGTGTCGGCGGCCACCAGCCCGGCCCGCCCGCCGGCCACCTCGCTGCCCACCAGCCGCAGCCTGCTCTCCTGCTGGACCAGGACGCCGAAGCCCTCCGCCGCGCCGATCCGGCAGCCTTCCAGCAGCGGCGACCCGCTGCCGGCCGCGAGCACGCCGATGCCGTCGACGCCGCGGATCTCGCAGCCGCGCAGCACCGGCGCCGCCGTGCCGGCGACGATGAGCCCCGGCCCGCCGCGGGCCTCCACGACGACGTCGGCGAACTCGCCGCTGCCCGCGTCGGCGACGATCCCGGCGCCGGCGGAGGTGACGATCCGCCCGCCGCGCATCGACACCTGCCCGCCGCGCAGATGCACGGCCGCGGGCGAGCCCGCGTGGACCTCGCAGTCCTCCATCCGCAGCACGCCGCCCGCTACCTGCACGAGCGGCAGCTGCTCGTCCCCGCCGCGCAGGACCATGTCGTGCAGCGCCACCCGGCCGGAGGCCACGAGCAGGGCGGCGCCGGGCGGCACCTCCAGGACGACGCTGCCCGGGCCCTCCTCCGCGACGAGGACGACGTCGCGGGTGAACACCAGCGCCTCCCGGTAGTGCCCTGGGCGCACGGCGACGGTGTCGCCCGGACCGGCGGCGACGAGCGCGCGGGCGACGCCGCTCACGCAGTCGGCGTCCGTGGCGGAGACGGACAGGACGGTCGCGCTCATCGCGGGCTCCCTGGACGGGTCCGGTATGACTGGCTGGGCTGGTCGGGACGGCTGGTCGGGGCGGCGGGGTCATGCCCGGGCACGGGACGGCCCCCCTCCGGATCGAAGGTCCGGCCGTCGACGCCGACGCCGACAGCGCGTCGCGGCGCCCGCATCGCCGGGGCCGCCGCGGCACCGGCCCGCGTCGGCGAGCTCTCGCGCAGTCGGCGCAGCGCCCGCTCGTCGGCGGCCTGGTCGCCGCGCCCGGCGACCAGCTCGCGCAGCAGCACCCGCGTCACCGCGCCGGGGCCGCCACCCGCCTCACCGACCTCACGCCCGCGCGCCCCGGCCCGCGCCGACAGCCCCGCGCCGGCCTGGTCGACGGGCACGGCATCGGCCTGGTCCGCGGGTGCGCTCCGGTCGGCGGACACGGCCTGATCGGCGGACACGGCCTGATCCGCGGACACGGCCTGGTCGACGGCGAGGACGACGAACCGGGTGCCCGCGGCGAACAGCGCGTCCGGCAGCCGGCCGCCGGAGGCCGGGGCAAGGTCCTGCGCGAGCAGGGACGTCCGGCGGGCCGTCGAGGACCAGATGGCGTACTCCACGGTGTGCCCGACGGTGCGTGCGGCCACCGGAGACACCTCGAGGAAGGCCGGTTCGACCAGCACGTCACCGACCTGGTGGCGACCGACGACGCCGGGGTGCACATCCGCGACGGCGTGGACCGGTCCGACGATCGCGGGCAGCCGGGCGAGCCCCGCGCAGGCGCACCGGGCGACCAGCACCGCGTCGGCCGGTCCGGGGCCCTCGCCGCGCAGCACCATGTCCACCGCCGCCAGCACCTGCTCCGCGGCCGTCTGCGCGGCCTCGTTCACCGCGTCCCCCGCGGCCGCGTCTCCGGTGGCCGCGTCTCCGGTGGCCGCGTCTCCGGTGGCCGCGTCTCCGGTGGCCGCGTCCCCCGTGGCCGCGAGGTCCGCGGCGGCGGTGCCGGCCGGTGCGCCGCACGCCGCCAGGTAGGCCCGGACGCAGACCAGGCCGGTCAGGACGTCCTGGTCGCCGGCCGCCGCGCGCAGGCCGGGATGCAGAGCGAGTGCGCTGAGCACCGCGCGCGCGTGGCCCTCGTACCGCCAGCCCAGCAGGGACCGCAGCCGGTCGCGGTCGGCCGTCGCCGACCGCGGCGCAACGGCCCACCAGGGGCGACGCCCGCCGGGTGCCGACCCGTCATCCACGCGCGAGGCCCTCGGCATGTCCGCGGTGGCGGCGCCCGCCGCCGTCGCCGGGAGGGGTGCCGGGCGGCTCTCGGCCGAGCCGCCGTCCGCGGGCCGGCCGACGGGCGGTGCGCCGCCACCCGTGGCCGTCCCCGGTTCCGGCCCGCCGACCGCGCCGGAACCGGTGAACGCTGCCCGGGAGTGCACGCCCTGATGCCAGGGGATGGCCGCGTCGTCGGCGCCGCGGATCCTCGCCGTCGCCGCGACGGCGGCCGGGACGGCCGGCATGGCCGAGGCGAGCAGCATGGGCGCCGCCAGCGGCACGGGCGACGCTGGCGGCACGGGCGACGCTGGCGGCACAGGCGTGGCAGACGGCACAGGTGTAGCGGGCGGTACAGGCGACACCGCCGGCACGGTTGTGGCTGACGGGACGGGCGTGGCGGTCTCCGTGGGCGTTCGTCCCGCCGCGTCGACGGGAGTGCCGGACCGGCCGTCGCGCGCCGCGAGGACGTGCCCGTCGAGGTCCGCGGGTGGACCGACGCCGCCGCCCGGACCGGCGGGTGCCGACAGCGGGGCGCCGACCGCGCCAGGCACCGTGTCGGTCGCGGCGGCTGCCCGATGCGCGCGGGACGCGCGCAACCCGAAGCGACGGGGGCGGCGGGCCGTCCGCCGGGCCGCCGCCGGCCCGGCGCCATCCCCGGCGCCGTCGGTGGGCCTGTCCGCGGCGCCCGCGTCCGCGGCGGCGGGCAGTCCGCGGCGCACGACCGCCGGCAGTGTCAGCACGTCGCGCCCGGAACTGGCCCACCAGGTCGGCGGCGAAGGCAGGGGCAGGGGCAGGCGCGTGATCGGGATCTGCGCGCGGACCGCGACGGCGACGGATCGGGGCAGCCAGCCACCGACGTCGACCGGCCCGGCGGGTGTGCGCTCCGGTCGGGTGGGCTGCCACCGGACGAAGGTGCCTCCCGTGAAGGCGATCCCCGCAAGCTGCCAGATGCCGGCGTTGGCCGTGTGGACCGGCACGGCGAGGCTGGCGACCAGCGCGCAGGCGAGCCGGGCGAGTCGATGGGGCGCTGGCTGGGGACGCGGGAGCAGGAGCAGCGGCCGCCCTCGCCATTCGGGGCAGGCGCGGATCAGCCGGGCGAGTGTCGCCGGCGGCACCGGCCGGCCGGACACCTGGAAACCGGCCGCGCCCACCCCCAGATGCACCGCGAACAGGCCGGGTGGGGCGGGCGGGAGGCGCTGCGGGGAGGTCCAGGGTTCGATCAGGAAGCGGCCGGCCGGGGTCGCCCAGCTGTCCGCCAGCAGCCGGCGCACGACCGGATCCACCGGGTCGGCCAGGTGAGCCGGGCCGGCTGGTCGCCGTGGCATCCGTCGCGCCGCCGACCGGCGTGCCGGCACCGGAGGGTCGACCCGCCAGGGCACGGGTCGGCCGTCGGCGGGCCAGGCGATGCCCGCGCAGCTCGGCCACGGCGGCGTCCAGGCACGACGTTCCCGGACGGGTTCCGGCCCGCCGACGGATGGCCCGCCGACGGACTGCGCGGTCGAGAACGGCACGGCGGCGGACGGCGGCGCCATCGGGGCCGGTACGCCCGCCGGCCCCACCTGCGGGGACGCCGCGTCCCACAACGCCCGGCCGGCCGGCGCGCTGGCGGCGGCGCCGGGTCGTGTGGCCGGCGGTGAGGCGATCGCCGTGGCCGGGCGACGGCTCACGGCATGTCCGGCGCGCTCGTCGGCTCGTCCATCTGGGGAACGACCCACACCGGTTCCCGCGTGGGCCGTCCGAGCAGGTTGGCCAGCACCCGGTGCAGCGCCACCTCGTCCGCGTCAGCGGCGGCGGGGTCGGCCAGCAGGTGGCGGACCAGGTCCGGATCGGGAACGATGCCGTGCTGGTCCAGGTAGTAGGACGTGGTGTCGGTCCAGACCCACACTCCGTCCGTGCGGAAGGTCATCGGCACGACCTCGCCGCGGTCCGGGTCCAGGACGTCGGTCATCCGGGCGGACGTGCCGAGCACCGGTATGCCGAGGTCGAGCCGCCGCAGCAGGTCGGCCCGGGTGTCCGGATCGGACAGCCGCGGCCGGTCGGCGGCGAACCCAGGCCCGGTCACCGGGTCGACCTCGTCGAAGACCCGGGCGATCGTCACCTCGGCCGCCGGTCGGCGTGCCCACAGCAACGCGCCGCACAGCCGGGCGCACCCCTGGTAGGAGGGTGGCTCGACGCCGGTGGGGCAGACCTCGACCTGCGGGTCGAGCTCCCCGGTCGCGGCCAGCACCGCCCCCAGCCGGGCGGCGACCTGCGCCGGACGCGATCGTGCGAGCGGGCTCGCCGCCGGCTCAGACGGCGGTGACGGCAGTGACGGCGGTTCGACCGGGGGCATGGACGCGACGGTGACGATGTAGACCCGCCTGGGTCGCGGCCAGGACAGGCCGCCCGCCGGCACCCGCCAGGAGCGCCACAGCCCGACGGCGGTCGGCTCGTCCCGCACGGCGTCGACGATCGCCTGGTCGATGACGGACAGCGGCACCGCGCCGGGGTCGCCGGTGAGATCCCGCGGCATCGCGGCGCCGGGACCGTCGTCGGCCGGATCCCCGGAGCGGAACTCCCACGCCACCCCCACGGGCGGCACGACCGGCGCCGACGCGGCGTCCGGGAACGATCCCGGCGGCTGCTCACCCGGCCTCTGGTACCCGGACGGCTGGGAGATCGTCGAGTGGGGACCGGGAACGCCGGGAGCCGGCGCCGGGTCGCGGGTGAGCTGGTCGAGTGCCAGCACGAGGTCGCCGTCCAGGCCCGACCCGGCCAGCTCGTCGCGGATCAGGCGTAGCTCGGCATCGTCGAGATCGACCTGCCCGCCGGTCGCGGTGAACGCGATCGCCTGCGCGACGTCGAGCCGGAGGTCGGCGGCGAGCCACGCGCGCGCCTCGCAGACGAGATCATCGGGCAGCCGGCCGGCGAGGCCGAGCAGCGCCCGGTGCCAGGTCTCGGCATCGCCGGCGCTGTCGGGGGCGCCGTCGCGCTCCAGAGCCTCCGTCACCGCTCGTCCTTCCGCCAGGCGGGACGCGCTCCCGGCCGCCACGCCGACGCGCCCCGCGACCGCGTCACCGCCATCGCGTCCCTGCAAGCACGCGTGGAGGCACCGCCAGCGTTCACCTGAATGTCGGGACGCCGGACGGTGACGGCCCGGTGCGGACCGGCAAGCCGGGGACGGCCGTTGATTGACGGTCCCCCGACGATCGCATAGAAAAAACACCGAGACGCGACATCTCGCCTTACCGTCACAATGGAATGCACCGTGACAACCGGAGTCACGGCGCCGCCGGAACCTCCGAGCCGCCGCCCAGGGAGGAATTCTCATGCCCTACACGCGAATCGCACGACTCGCATTCATGTTACATTCTCCGGATGACGTCAGCCAGGAACAGTTCTTCGCGGCGTTGACGTCACGCCGGCCCAGGCTGGAAGAGCTGGCCGGCTCCCTCGACCTCGCGGTCCGCATCGGTGTCCGGCACCCGGAGGAACACTCCGGGGGAAACGGCGCCGGGAGCGCGGAGGGCGTCGAGGGAGCGGCGGAGTTCTCCACTCCCGCAGATCGCCTGGACGATCTGCGCGCGGCCGCCGGGGCGATCGGTGCGCTGCTCACCGACATCGTGGACACACGAAACTCCATCGTGCTGGTCGGGCCCGGTTACGAAACCATCGAACCACGCGCGGCGTACACATTCCTCTCACTCACCTTCCAGCGCGTACCGGGTACCACCCTCGAGCAGATGCGGACCTGGTGGCGGGACCAGCACGGGCCGCTGGCGAGTGGACTGCTCGCCCCCGAACTGCTGGCCTACGACCAGGTGCACGTCGAGCCTGAGCTGAGCGAGCTGGCCTCGCGCGACGCCGGCTTCGCCTACCGCGCGTTCGACTCCTACGACAACCTGACCTGGACCGATTACGCCGACTTCCTGCGCAGCGTCTCGAAGCCCGGGACCGGTGAGGCACTCGCCCAGGACGAGCAGGGGCACCTCGACCGGGCCACCTTCGTCGGCGGGATGATGCAGCGCGTGTAGGCGCGCCGGCGGACGGGTCGGCGGTCTCATGGTGTGCGCGTGGCGACGGCCTCGCCGCCGGAGCCCGAGGTCCCGGAACCGCCGTCGGTCAGGAGTCGGGGTGGGGTCCGCGCGCGCAGACCCAGGGCACGCAGCGCGAGGAGGGCGATCGTGCGTTCCACGAACCGGATGACGAAGGCCAGGGTGATGTCCGCGGAACCGCCGCGGTGGAAGTAGCGGCCCGAGCTCAGCTGAACGGCGATGGTGCGCGGCCCGCCGAGGAAGATGCCCGACAGCAGGGTGCCACCCCCGGCGACCGCGCCGGCCGTCAGCGCATCCCGGCCCCTCAGGGGCAGATACGCCGAGGGAAGCCCGAATGCCGACGACGTCGTGGCGGTCGCGACGAACGAGGCCAGGAAGCCGATGAGAAGCGTGGCCTGGAAGTAGTCGTAGGCGGTGCCGCGCCAGCGGGGCGGGTTCTCCGGGCCGGCCCACTCGTTGTCCCAGTGCTTGTCGTGGTTGTACGGGTTGCGGGTGTAGTGCTTGCCGCCGTCGACGTTGGCGATGCCGTCCTTCCAGGACCTCAGCGGGCTCCACGTGTCGTGCAGGAGGCTGTTCGCCGTCTTGATCGTCGCGCCGATCGCGGCGGCGGTGAAGATGCGGCCCCAGTCCTCGGATCGGAACTTCCCTCTGTTCACCGCGGCGTTCGCGAGGATCCGGGCGGGGATGTCGATCGCGAGCTCCTGGGCGAAGTCGAACGCCGCCTTCTGCAGGACGCGCCGGTCGCGGGGCACGAACGTCCCGGCCAGGCCGTCCACCGCCGCGTACTGCAGTCGGTTCGACTCCTTCCACTCCCGGAGATAGCCGCGGAACTGGTTGAGCGGGCCGCGGTACTCGAACTCCCGGCCGACCAGCGTGAACGACGTGCCGGGCAGGAGCCGCCAGCGGCCGGCGGGGCTACGCTCCCACACTCGCCCGGACAGGCTGCGATACCGCAGCAGCCGACCGTTCGCGTCGGTTTCCCGCCACTGCTTGTGGAACTTCTCCGACTCGCGGTACACGCCCGAGCCCGCGGAGGTCTCCTTGCGCTCGCGGAACACGTCACCCTGGTCGTACTCCCGCCACTCACCGATTCCGCTCGGCTGGCCCACCAGGCGCGGCCGGATGTACTCGCGGACCCGCCCGTCGGCCTGTTCGCGCAGGACCCGCTGTGCGTCGGCCGGGTCGACGTCACGCCAGTCGGTGGCATCGGTGCCGGGCGGGACGTCGGCCTGCCAGCCACGGCCGTCCGCGGTGCGCCACTCGCGGCGCCCCGCGCTGCCCACCTTCACCGTGCCCGAGGGGTCACGGATCTCGGAGTGCCAGGCGCCCGTGCTGTCCCGCCAGGAGAACAGCGTGGCCGCCTTGCCGAGGGAACGGACGTCGCGAATCCGGGTCTGGGTGCCCGCGGTGATCTGCTGGTAGTCGCGGAAGGAGTCGTCCCAGCTGCCGGTCCACTGGTGGTTGCGGCTGCTGACGCGCAGGCCGGTGTTCGTGCCGTCTGTCCAGGTCCAGGTCGTGCCGCGGGAAGGCGTGCCGGTACCGGTGACGGCGACGGTGGCGACGCTCGGACCGTGCGGGAGGGCTGGGTCGGCGAAGATGTCGCGGCGCCCGACGATCTCACCCATCGTGTTGCGGGTGATCATCGCTCCCGTCGTCCGAGGCGTGAAGTGGACGCCGCCCGCCGGCGGGTTCTGCTGATAGACCGGCGGGTTCGGGCCCAGGTAGGAGACGACGTTGCCCCGGGGGTCGGTGTGGCGGACGACGAGGCGGGGAGCGGACAGGCCGCCCGGCTGGATGGTGTCGATCCATCCCGGGCCGCCCCCGAGCAGATGCCGTTCGCCGATCTCGCCGGTGGTGAGGTTGCGCCAGGACAGAACGCGAGCGGCGCCCGTGGGCAGGTCGCCCTCCAGGGACGGCCAGGTGTCCGCCAGCCGGCCGATCTCGACGGTGTTGCCGTCGTCCAGCTTGAGCGCGCCGCGGACGAAGTACCCGTCCACGGTGAAGTCGGCGAACGATCCGTCCGGGGTCATCACCCGCACGCCCCGGGCGACGGTCGCGGCGGTCGTGAGGTCGGTGCCGTTCTTCTCCTCCCACCGGTACACCTGGTAGCGGCTGTCGGCGAAGAGCATGCCGGGGTTCGGGAAGTCGACCCGGCCCCACTCGGCGCCGAAGAAGCGGGCGATCTGCCGGTAGGCGGCGCCCGTCACCGCGTCCCGTGTCTGCCAGAGAAACTGCGGCGGCCGCTGCTCGGCATAGCGGGTGATCTTCAGCGTGTGGCCGCCGGCGACCGGTTCCAGGCTCCCGGTCTCCTTGGCCTGTGGAGAGATCTCCTGGTAGAGGGGCGACACGTGGGTCCCGCCGCCGGGGTCCTGGATCACCGGGGACTCGCGGTAGTGCAGGACGCGCGGCAACCGGCTCCTCGTGCTGTAGGACCGCTGCACGACCCCACCCGACCCGGTCGCGGTGACCGGCGCCACGCCTGACCCGGACGTGGTGACGGGCGCCACGCCCGACCCGGACGGAGGGGAGGATACGGTGATCAGGTCGGTGGTGCTGCGGCCGCGCTGACGGATCCCCTGCATCACGAGGCGGCCGTCGCGGTCGTAGCGGAACCAGCGCCAGGAGCCGTCGGGCTGGAGCTCGCCACGCACCATCCCCTTGTCGAGGGTGCGCCGGCCCTCCCGAACGAGGACGTTGCGAATCAGGCCGTGGGCGAGGTCCGACCAGACCGCCCCGTCGGACTCCACGCCGAAACGCCGGGTGCCACGGGCGACGGTGTCGCCGTGCAGGCCGGCGCGCCCGCCGTCCCACTCGTGCCAGTACCGGGCGCCGCCCGGGGCGCGCAGGACCTCCAGCCGACGGCCCGAGCCGAGGATCTCCCGGGAGTAGAACGGCGTGCCGTCCGCGCCGACGAGACGCAGGCTGCCGTCCTGCCCGGCGTCGGCACGGCCGGCGGCGTTGTAGGCGGGCCGGGTCCCCCCACCCGGGGCCGGGACGGTGCGCGGGCCCGCGGTGCCCGCACGGACCCACCTCGGCGGTGTGGCGGTCAGGTCGACGTCGAAGTGGGTGCCGTCGGGCTGGCCGCGCTGGTCGAGGAAGGTGATGTGTTCCCGCAGCAGCCGGCCCTCCTCGTCGACCTCCTGCCAGTCGCCGCGGTGCGGGCCGCCGGAGGCATCGGTGAGCCGGTAGCCGCCCGCCGCTCGGGTCACCGTGACTCCCGCCGGCGCTCCACGACGGTCATGCAGGGTGAAGGCCGGGCCAGCACCGGTGCCGCCGCGGTGGTCCAGGTGCAGGCGACGGCCGTCCAGTGCCGCGCCGCCGGAGGTGCGCAGCGGGACCTGCTGGGTGAGCAGGTTGCCGGCGGCGTCGAAGTCGCGGCGCTCCCCGCTCGGGGTCGTGAGCGCGAACCCGCCCAGGCCGGTGGGGCTGACTGTCCAGGCGCGCATGTTCGCGAGCAGGTCGTGGGTGGTGGCCGTGCGGGCAGCCCAGTCGATCTCGACCTGGCCGAGGTCCCGGTTGGCCTGGGTCGGATGCGCGGGGTTGGTCATCCGCACCCGTTCGGCGACGAGTGTGCCGTCCGCGGCGTAGCTCGGCCCGTCACCACGGGCGTCACGCAGGTCGACGCCTCCGCCTGGCCTCCCGGTGACTCTCCAGAGGATGCTCGGGACCGGTGCGGCGGAGACAGAGGGTGCGGGAGGCACGGCGGGTACGGGGGGTACGGCGGGCACGGCGAGGGTCACGGCCAGCGCCGGCGTGGTCGATGCGGGCGCGGCCGGGTGCAGGGTCGCGGTGGCGGCGTTCCAGTCGATCAGCATGTGCCCGGACGCCCTGCCCACCGCGGCCAGGGCGGCGGCCGGCGGGTCGGTGAGCGTGCGCCGCTCGGCTTCGAGGGTGCCGGTGGGCCCGTAGCGGAGATAGTCGCCGTGATGGCCCGGTGAGGTGTCGCGCACCTCGTAGCCGCCGCCGTGCGGGACGACGGTGCGGCCCGGGACCGGCTGGCCGGCCGGTCCCGTCAGGATGTACTGGCCGCCCGGCGCGGCGGTGAGGTCGGCGACGATCAGCTGCCCGGTCAGAGGCGCGCCGGTGGCGTCGTGCGGGACGACGACCTGGTGGCGTAGGTCGCCGGCCGCGCCGAACGTCATGCTCGCCGGGCCGTCGTCGAGGCGGAAACCGCCGCCGGGGAGCCGGGTGAGGCCCCAGGTGCGGGTCGCGCCGAGGGAGTCGACGGTGGTGGCGGTCGACGTCGTCCAGTCGAGGTTCGCGGTGCCGAGGTCGCGCAGGAGGGCGGGGCGCAGCGGATGGCCGAGCGGCGTGCTCTCGTCGACCAGGTGGCCGCCCGCGTCGACGGTCCGGTGGCCGCCGGCGGCGTCGGTGAGTCGCAGCCCGCCGCCGGGGGCGGAGGTGACCGTCCAGGTGCGGGTGGCGTCCGCCGGGTCGGTGGCCCGCGGCGGGGACGCCGACCAGTCGATGTCCAGCTGGCCCACCGGCACGGGTACCGGCGGGGCTGCCGTGATCGTGGTTGTGGTCGTGGCGGTGGTGGTCGTGGTGGTGGTGACGGGCGGCGCAGGCGCGGGTGGCGGGGGCTCGAGCAGGGTGCGGCGCTCGCCGCGCAGGCGGCCGTCGCGGCCGAACTCACGGTGGTCGCCCAGGGTCGGACCCGGGCGCCGGTCCGTCAGCCGGAACACGTCGCCGTGCCGGCTCACGTCGACCTCGGGGGGATCGCCGTCGTCGGCGTCGAGGACGTACGGGTCGGCGTCGTCGCCGCGCGTGTAGCGCACCTCCAGGGAGACGTCGCCGGGCAGGGGGGTTCCGGTCGCGTCGCGCAGGGTCAGCGTCTCGGTCTGGAGCAGGCCGAAGAAGTCGTAGTAGCGCCGCTCGTCGCTGCCGACGAGGCGGATCTGGTCGTGGAGCCACCGGACGTCGTACTGCCGCGTCGTGCCCGCCGGGTCGGTCACCGTGCCCACGGGTTCGTCGCCCGACAGGTCGATGTCCACCTGACCCGCGGGGCGCGGCGCCGGCGCGGGCGTCGACCCGTCGGCCCCGGCGGGCGGGCGGGCCGCGTCCGGGTACTCGCTCAGCATCAGCCGCTGGTGCAGCAGGTTCCCGACCTGGTCGAGGCGCAGGGTGTTCCCGCCGGGCTGGGTGAGCGTCACCCCGTCGGCCTCGCGGCGAAGATCGAACAGCTGCGCGGGACGCTCGTCGCCCATCTCGACGAGGGCCGTGCGGTCCCGGTGGTTGAGGTCGACGGATCCCAGGACGGTGAGCGCCGTGATCTCCATGCGGGTACTGGTCAGGCGCCCGTCCGGGCCGAAGGTCAGGGAGTACCCGGCGTCGAGGGTGTCGAGACGGACGCTGCCGTCGTCGTGGTGGACCAGGGTGCCGGTGTGGACGACCTCTCCGTCGGCGTCGACGAGCTCGCTGCTCGGCGCCGCGCCGTCCCCGGAGCGGGTGTCGAGGGTGCCGACCAGCTCCTGGCCGTCGGCGAGCGGCAGATGGTAGGTGTACCGGCCGTCCTCGTCCGAGGGACGCAGCCGGTCGAAGGGCACCCCGGCAGGCGGCACGACGCTCAGGAGCCCGCGCCCGTCCGTCAAGGACTCCGGTCTCGCGGAGGCCTGCCCCGCGGTGATGGAGTGGAACCACTCCTGCTGGTGAGGGCCTTCGACGTGCAGCAGTGGTCCGGTCGGCGCCGCCGGGGTGGCGACGCCGATGGGCATCCCGACCTCGGGATCGCCGGTCTCGATGATCGTCTCGTGGGACGGCGGTGGCTCCTCGGCGCCGACCACGGGCGGGTCGTCGTCGGGCGAGCCGGCGTCCGAGAGCGCATCGTCGGGCCGGCCGTCGTCGGAGAGGCCGTCATCGGAGAGGCCGTCATCGGGCGGGTTCGGCACGGACGGCGCGCTGCCCGGCAGGATCTGATGGTCGCGCAGCCAGACGCGCCAGGCGTCGTCGTAGGCCGTCCGCACATCATCGAGGTCGAGTCCGAAGGCCGCCAGCGCCGCGCCCGCCCGGGTGAGACGGTCGCCGGCCGCGTCCAGTGCCGCGACGGCCGCCACCTGCGCCGCGGTCTGCGGCCGCTTGCCCCCCGCGACCGACGCGGCCGTCGACGTCCCGGCCTCGGCGTCCGCCCGGGGGAAGACGACGTCGTGCGCGGCCTGGGCGCCTGCCAGGCCGCGGCGCGCCGCCACCAGGGTCAACCAGGCGGTGGCCACCTCCTCGATCCGCGCCGGATCGGTCACGCCGAGCCCGGGCACCCACATCGAGGCCGGCATCGAGCCCGACAGCATTACCTGGCCGTCGGCTGACGACGGGGCGCTCGGGGCGCCGGGGCCCTCCTCGACGAGGTGGCCGGAACGATCGTAGGTCTGGTACCGGCCCGCGGGGCCGTCCAGGCGCAGGCCGCCCTGCGCCGTGGAGGTCACGGTCCAGTCACGGGTCCCGCCGGTCGGGTCGGTGACACGACCCCGCCCGGTCGTCCAGTCGATGTCGAGGTGGCCGAGGGACGCCGAGGGCGTCATGACCTCCATGCCACGTGCGATCAGCTGGCCGTTCGGGCCGTAGACCCGGAAGTCGCCCGGGCTTGACCCGATCCGGAAGCCGCCGTCCGTCTGATGCTCCACCGTCCCGGCGTAGTCGCTGACGTCGGACGCGGTCGAGCCCTCGCCGGTGCCCGCCGCACCGGCCTCGGCGAGGTGGGGCGGGGGGACGAGGGTGCCGTGGGTGTCCCGCCGCGTCCCGCCCGGCGGGGGGATCGTCGCCCGCAGGGTCCCACCGTCCGCCAGCGGCACCGTGTAGGGGATGAAGCCGTGTTCGTCCGGCAGGCCAAGCTGGTCGAACCTGACCCCGGGGGGCGGCTCGGCGTCGCGCAGCAGCTCCAGACGCGCACCGTCCTGCCCGAGTTCCTCCTCGAAGGAGGGGTCGGGCAGCAGCACCGCCAGGTCGGTGCGGGCCTCGGTGAAATCGTCCCGAGCGCGGTCGAGGGCCGCCCGCGCCGCGCGCCCTTGCCGGATCTGCGCTGTCGTGGCGGTACCTGCTGTCGTGGCGGACCCTGTCGTGGCGGACGGGGCGGGGTAGGTGGCGCGGTACCGGATGATTGCCTGGTGGTAGGCGGCGCGGGTGTGCGCGACCAGGGCGCTCGCCTGACGGACGGCGGGTGGTTCCCGTTCCCACTCGCCGCGCAGGCTGTCGAATCCGTACGGGTTTCCCTCGGGCCGCACCGTCGACGGCGCCGTCCGCTCGGCCCCCGGATGGCCCTCGACCACGTCGAGGAACCACTGCCGCAGGTCGTCGCCGTCCAGGACAAGCGCCGGCGAGCCCGGCGTCGTGCCGCCCGCGGCCGGCGGGCTCGACGGCTCGGCCGTGGGCAGGTGCGCGACCGTGACCGGTCGGCCGAGGTGCGCGCTCATCGCCGCCGCGGTGTTCTGCAGCCAGCGGCGCAGATCGACCGGGTCGATGGCACCCCGAACCTGTTCGGACATGGTCCTGGTGGAACTCGCGTCGATCACCAGCCCGCCGTCCGGACCCCGGTAGAGCGCACCGCTGACCCGCACGGGCACTGAGACGGTCGCCCCCGCCTCGTCGAACCCCACCGCCACGGTCGGATGGCGCAGCCCTGTCAGGCCCGCGACGAACTCCTCCCGGCTCGGCACCGGCTCGCCGCGTGCCTCGCGGGCCCGCGCCGACCACTGGTACACCTCGTCGAGGGTGTCCGGCGAGACCAGCGAGGTGGGGTCGTCGCTGCCGAGGTAGATGTCCGCGGCCGACTCCCCCACCACCGAGAACAGGAACGACGCGCCCGCCGGCGCCGCCTCCAGGTGCTTGCCGGAGAAGGCGGCGAGCGGCGTGAAGAACGGGTTCACCCGCACGAACCCCTGGTCGTCACGCTCGTTGTCCCGCAGATGCGTCGGATATTCGGCTGTACCGAAGTCGTGATCCAGATCGCCCGTCAGCCCCCCGTCCGGCAGGGTCTGCGGGGAATGCGCGGGGGCGCCGCCGCGCACTCTGGGCAACGGGCTTCCCAGCAGGGTGGCCACCACGTCGCCGACCAGAGCTGTCGACGGTGTCCGCAGGTTCGCCGGCCGCGACCGGACATCCCGGTACACCCGAAGGATCTGGTCGTCGCTGAACTCCCTACCGGCCGGCAGGGATCGCCGCACGCCGCGCACGGCTTCGCGCTCGGTGGCGTCGGCCGGGACCAGCGGCTCCGACGACGACACCTCCCCCGCCGGGACGGGCAGGATCTCGTCCACCGGGGCGGGCGCGGGGTCGCGGTAGGCGGGCGGGTGCGTCACCTGCTCGAGGCGTGCGCGCACGATGCGCAGCGCGTCGTCGACGGCGGTGCGCACCGTCGCGTCGTCGGGCAGTGGCCGGTTCGGGTCGACGGGGCCGACGGTCACGTCCAACCCGAGCGGGCGCAACGCCAGATACCGGACGTCGGGCGTCCCCGTGTCACGGACGACGTACACGGTCTGGTTGTCGTGCGCCGGGAGCTGGCCCGCGGTATCCGCCGGGACCTCCTCGACCCGCAGCCCCAACAGGTCGGCGATCGTGTCCAGGTCGAGGCCGGTTCTCGTCCCCCCTGCCCGCGACAGCGTGGTGCCCGGTGCGTACACGGTCTGGTGGAAGGAGGCGAGCTCGGTCCTGATCGCGGTGGCCACCGGCGCCGGGGCGGTCTGGAACAGGCGGTACAGCGCCGCGGGGCCGGAGGCCGGATGTTGGAGCGCCGCGCTGTACAGCAGGGCGGTGAGCTGGCCGTTCTCGTCGTGGGACACGCCCGGCGGGACCGGCGTGATCTGCATCGAGGGCCCGTCGGCGAAGCTCACCACACTGCCCGGACCCGGATAGGCCGGTTCCGGGATCGCCAGCTGGTCCGGGCGCCCGGCGGGGGCGTCCGTCAGCAGGACGGTCACTTCGGCGGTGAACCGGTCACGGCGCTCGGTGTACCTGGCCTGCGGACCGGCCTCGCCGGTGCTGGCCTGCGCGGGGACGACGACGAGTTCCAGCAGGGCGGGGTCGAGACCGTGTGCCGCCGCCGCGGTGACGATGTGGCGGGCGAGGATCCGCGGGACCGTCGCCTCGAGCCCGTTCGCCCCGGGCAGGGCCAACCGGCCGTCCCCCAGGCTGCCGACGACGACCGGAGTCCTCCCGCGGGCGGCGGCCTCGTCGGCGGCCTGCCGTACCCGCTGGATCGAGGTGTCCCTGACGGTGGGGTCGCCGGCGGTGGGCCGGTCGAGGTCGGGGGACCACAGGTTCAGCCAAGGTCCCCCGGAGGCGGTGGTGAACGGCGAGCGTGTCGGTGCCGCGGGTGCCTGCCGCCAGGCCGGTTCGCCGGAGTCCGGGTCGCCCTGCCGGGTCGTCTCCACCGGCGTGTTCAGCTCGCCCTGCACCAGGGTGGGGATGCCGGCGTGCACCGGTGCGCCGGTCGTGCGGGACAGGCTCGCCAGCATCAGTCCGACCGTGGGGACCGCGGCCGTGTTGTACCGCCGGATGATCGCCGCGAGCTGCTCCGCCGGGATGGCGAGTTCACCGAGCCCGTCGACGTGCACGGTGACCGTGTCCGGACTTCCGTCGGCGAGCACCAGGAAACGGCCCGGTGCCCGGGGCGGAACGCTCTGCCCCGGGCGGCTTCCGAGCGGTCGGACGGACAGGTCGATCCCGTACGGGCCGGCCTCGTCGGCGAGGACGCGCACCTCGACATCGGAGATCGAGGCGCCCGCCAGGTACCACTCCGAGGTGTCCAGGTGCGGGAGGTCGAAGTCCTGGTCGTAGCGGACCAGCTGGCCGGTCAGGCTGTCCCGCACATGGTCGAGGCGCGACGGGTCCTGGCTCGTGCCGGTGCCCTCCGTGGGCGGTGCCACGACCGGCACCCAGCGGTCGGCGATGACGTCGCGGAGGTCGTCGGAGACCCGGGCGTTGATCCCGACGTACACCGGCTGGCCGCCGATGCGGGCGGACAGCTGCGACGCCAGCGTCTCGAGGTGCGCGTCCACCTGCGCCCCCGGGCCCGAGCGCGTCGAGATCAGCCGGAGCGGGGGCATCGGGCGCTGGGGCTCCCCCGGGGCCGCCGCGAGGGTGCTCGACAGGACGTCCATGACGCTGCCGGGCGCGAGCGGGATCAGCTGCTCGGGGCTCCACGACGGCTGCCCGGTCGTCGCCGTGTTCACGACGACGAGAGGCAGGCCGGCCAGCGACGGGTCCATCGCGTGCAGGCTCGCGTCCCACCGGGCCAGCTCCTCGCGCCAGGCGGGCGTGTTGACGCTGCTCGAACCGAGGAGAACGGCGCCGCCCTCATACGTCGCCACGCTGTGGGCCATGGTGGTGAGCTGGCCGTGCTCGTCCAGGCGCAGGTAGCTTGGCAGGCCCTCCTGCCCGGGCGGGGCCACGATCGCGAGCTCCGGAACGTACCTGCGCGAGGTGCCCGCCCGTACCCGCCCGACCGGGTTCGTGAGTCGGCCGCCGGGAACGCGATGGGTCCGGAACGGATCGAGTCCTCGTGCTGGCTGGATGTAGGCGACCGGGCTGTGGAACGCGGCGGCCAGGATGTCGACGTCGCGTCGGAAGGCCTCGGTGAAGGCGGGTTCGGTCAGCGGGGGCGGGGTCCACAGCACGACCGTCCCGACCGACCCCTGGGCGGCGGCCGCGAGCTGTGCCGCCCCCTGCTCATCGAGGGGACGCACGGTCCCGTCGCCCATCGGAACCCCCAGACCGCCGCCCGGCAGGGACGCCAGATCGAGGGCGAAGGTGCCCGCCGGATAACCGAGGTCGGGGTTCGCGTACAGCGCGCGGCGCTGCTGGAACTGGCGCGCTGTGGGTGCGGCCAGACCGGCGGCGGCCATCGGCAGCACCACCGGCGCGTCCGGCGGCCACAACCGCCCGATCGGATCGGTCACCAACGGCGTGGGCCGCCCCTGCGGGCTGTGCAGCGCCTCCCATTCCCCGAGGGACTCGTTGCGGGCGGTACTGAACACCGCCCGCAGGTGCCCGCCGCCCACCCGGGCGGTCCGAAAGCTGGCGGCCGGAGCGAACACGAAGGCCCCCGCGGCCTCGCCCACCCGCGCCCAGGTCTGCCGCTGCTCCCGGGACAGCGGCTGGCCCAGCACGATCGGCTGGCCGTTCCAGCCGTGCCGGCCGAGAAACGCCGGCATCTCGGCGGGCGGCACCGTGAACGACGTCCCGTCCAGGCGGAACAGGACGAGCTCGCCGGCATCGTTGATCTCGGGGAGGTCTCCCTCCACCTCGAACACGTCCGCCCGCGCCGCCACGCCGTCGGCCGCGGCCACCTGCGCCGCGTACCCGTCGGGTGTCGCCAGCCGCAGCCCGGCGCCGGTCGGGACGACCGCGTCGGCCGTGCGGCGCAGGGCCGCTCCGTCCACCGACGTCCACTTGCCCTGCTGCCGCGACGCCGGGGTGCCCAGCACCTGCCACGGCCGTGATCGCCCCTCGTCGTCCACCGCCCGCAGGCCGCTTCCCGGCAGGCGCCGGCCGCCGGGATCGTCGAAGGAGCCGTGGCTGTGCTCGTCGAGGACCAGAACCTCGACGTGGAAGTGGTCGGCGAACGACGAGAGCATCCCCGCCGACGCGCCCGGCCCGCCCGGGGTCCACACCCTGATGTCCTGGCCCGGCGTCCAGCCACGCCCCTGGAAGAGCTCACCGACGGAGTCCGCCCCGAGGATGCGGGCACCAGCCCGCGGGCGCCCGTACCCGAGAGTCGTCAGGCTGTCGTCCCGGTTGCGCAGCGCGAGACCGCCGCCGCGTGACGGGATCACGACGTCGAACACCCCGGTGTCCGTCCGTGCCAGCTCCTGCAGGCCCGGCAACAGGCGCAGGTACTCCGGGAGGGTCACCGACGCCATGCCGCCCGGCCAGCGCACGAACCGGGCACCGGCCGTGCGCAGGGAACCGTCCGCGGCGACGTCCAGCCAGCGCGGCGGCCGGACGACGCCGACCGCGTCGGCCTGGCCCGGCCGCACCGCCACGAACCCGTTCCACGCGCCGCCGTCCACGGCCAGCCGGCCGTTCACCACCTGCTGCTGGCGGCCCGCCGCGGGTATCCACACCTCGGTCCGCAGCGCCTGGGCGACGCTCTCCGCCTGCGCCGCGAACGCGCGGTAGCGCGGGTCATCCCGGCCCTCGGCCGGCCCAGGATCCGGCCCCGGCGCGGCCGCGGACCCCGCCGCCGGCGCTCGCGCGGCCCAGATCTGGATCGGGCCGCCCTGCCAGCCCGCCGCCGTCAGTGCCTGCTCGAGCAGCTCGTCGGTCACCGGGACCAGGTGCCCCCCCGCCCGCTCGGGAAGCGCCAGCCTCCCGTCCTCGGCGCGCGGCAGGACGAGCGACGTGACGTTCGGCGTGCCCGCGAGACCGGCCGCGAGATCGGCCAGCCCGTCCGCGACCAGCACACCCCGCCCCGCATCGGCCGTCACGGCGAACCGGTCGAGCGCACCGGTGGCCGGGGGAGGAACCGCCGGCATCGGGATCGGGACGGCCACCGTGGCGCCCGTCAACGCGTCGAAGTGGTCGACTCCGTCGTGGTAGACGTACACGGCGGGATTCGGCGCGGTCTCCTCCCCCGGGTTCAGGTGGCCGGCCCGCATCTCGCCGGTGTTCGGGTCCGCCCGCACCACCACCACGTCGAGGCCGGTGGCATGGGCCACGATCTGGGGAATCCGGGCGGCGAACGGGGAGCGCCCCATGTCGTCGGCGCGGATCGCCCGCGCGACCAGGTCGCTGGGCCGCATACCGAGAAGCTGGCGACGGTCGGGTATCCCGGCGAGCGACGGCGTCACCTGGAGCAGGCGATGCCACTGCGGGCCGAACGGGTTCTCTGCCTCGGCGAGGACGTCCTCCAGCTGCTGGCGCAGGTCCGCCGTCCGGGCGGGATCGGCGTGGTCGGACGGATCGGGATCGGCACGGGACCCGTGCAGGACGAACCGCAGGGCGGGCGCGTCGAGATCCGCCGCGAGGTCCCGGAGCAGCACGTCACGCTCGCCGCCGGGCTGGTCGACGGTGCCGCGCAGGCTGTCCCCCGGCGGCCCGGTGTACCACCGGTACACCTGCAGGCGCGGGTCCGCGCCGTCCCTTGTCACACCTCGTGAGCCGGGCAGCTGCGCCCGCGCGCTGACGTCCAGGGCGTCGAACAGGCTGCGACTGTCGGAACGTGTCCTGCTGGTCTCGAACCGTTGACCGTCGACGCTCAGCACCTCGGGCGCGGGAACCGGCTCCGGCGCGGGAACCAGTTCGGGCGCGGGAACCAGTTCGGGCGCGCCAACCGGCTCGACGGCAGCCGCTGGATCCGTCAGGTCGGATGTGTCAACGCCGGGTTGGGAGGTGCTGGTCTCGCCGATCTGTGCGCCGTCGCCGGAGCGCCCCGGCTGGGTGGAGGCGGGCGCGCCGCCGCCCAGACCCGGGCGCCCGCGGTTCCAGTCGCGGGTGGCACGCTCGTAGGCTGCCCGCACCTGGGGGACGTCGTGGCCCAGGTCGGCCACGCCCGCCATGGCCTGGTCCAGCGCCACCCGCGCGTCGTCGAGGGCGACGGAGGCGGTGTACTGCGCGTCCGTCTGGCGCCGTTTGGGCCCGCGGACCCCCACCGTCGAGCTCGACGGACCGTCGACCGGCGGCAGCGCCGCCTCCAGGTCGTTGCGCGCCACCGTCAGGGCGTGTTCGGCGGCCATCACCTGGCCCCACGCCTCGTTCAGCCGGGCCACCTCGTCCGGATGGCGGACCCCGAGCAGCGCCGTCCACACCGGTGCGGGCACCGACCTCGACAGCGTCGGCCTGTCGCTGTCCTCCCGACCGGCCGGCCTTCCCGGCGCGGCGGGAGCCGCCTCGCCGGCGGACGGCCCGGTGGGGGGAGGTTCGGGATAGGCCGGCGGCACCCCGGGGCCGTGTGCCGGCGGGCCGGGGTAGGCGGGCGGCGGGCCGGGATCCACGGCCGGGGCGGGCGCGGGTGGGGCGGGCGCCGCGTGTTTGAGCAGCTCGAAGCGCACGGGCCGGCGCAACCGGATCGACAGCAGCTCGGCGACGTTCGTCATCCATCGGGTGAGGTCCTCGGCCGGCGGTTCGCCGCGGACCTTCTTGCTCATGTACCGGCCGGACTGGTCGTTGATGACGAGGACGCCGTCGGGGCCGCGGCGCAGCTCGCCGCTGACCCGCGCCTTCTTCAGGATCGTTGTGCCGGTCACCGGGTCGAACCCGACGGCGATCGTCGGATGCCCGAGCATCGTCACCTGGTGGATGAACTCCTCGTGGGTCTCCATCGGCAGGCCCTGCGCGGTCCGCGCCGCGCTCATGGCCTCGTACACGCGGTCGAGCCGCACCGGGTCCTCGATGGTGAGCGGTTCCTCGCTGCCCAGGAACGGCTCCCCGTCCTCGGTGACGGCGAACTGCCACAGCATGGTGTCGGGCGCGGCGTCGACATGCTTGGGCGAGAAGTCCTCCAGCGACGTCCACAGCGGGTTGGCCCGCAGGTCGCCGGCCTTGTCCAGCTCGACGGCCTTGACCGGGCCGTCGTCCTGCGGCTTCGGCGAGACGACCGGGCCGAAGTCGTGGGTGACGTCGCGGGGCGGGGCCGGGGCGCGGCGCGGCGGCGGTTCGGACAGGTCGGGGACGATCGGCATCCCCAGGGCGTCCGACATCGACGCGGCGAGGTTGGTGACCCAGCGGTTCCAGTCGCCGTCGTGGAGGTCCTCCCGGGTCGTCAGGTCCGGGTAGAGGTTCGGTCGGTAGTTCACCGTCCACTGCCCGTCCGGGCCCCGGCGCAGCTGGCCGCCGACCCGCCCCCGGGCGACGACGGCAGCGCCCGTGGTCGGGTTGAACCCGACGACCACAGTCGCGGGACCGAGGTCGGACAGGCTGTGCACGAAGTCGTCCCGGCTCACGGTCGGGGCGCCCGCGGCGGCGAGGCGCTCGTTGGACAGCCGGTGCAGCTCGTCGAGCTGGGCCGGGGGGATGATCTGCGCCGGATCCTGGCTGCCCAGGAAGATCTGGCCGCCGCGGGCGGCCACGACATCCCACACCGCGCCGGACGCGGCGCCCTCCAGATGCTTCGGGGAGAAGTCCGCAAGCGGCGTCCACAGCGGGTTCATCCGGAGCCGACCGGCGTCGTCGCGTTCCCAGTCCTGGACGAGGAGGGGGAACTGGGCCGGGCCGAGCGCCACCTCGACGGGCTCGGGTTCGACCCAGCCGAGGACCCCACGGCCCGCGCCCGGGAGCCCGGCGGCGGTGCCGCGCGTCACCGCGGGCGGAGCGACGGACGGCCCGGTGCCCCGCTCGTGCGTGACGACCCGCACCTGACGGGCCGCCACCCCATGCTGCTTCAGCTGCTGCAGGACCAGAGGCTGGGTGGCCTGGGCGTCGGTGCGCACCGGCCGGCCCGGGCGGCTTCTTCCGCGGCCGCCTGTTGACGGCGCCGCGACCGCGCCGCTCTCGAGATGCACGATGACGGGCGCCGCCGACCCCTGTCGACGGATCACCTCCGCGACGATCCGCCCGACGAACCCGTCCAGGTCCGCCCGCGCTGCCCCGGTCAGCGCCGCAGCCGTGACCTGGTCCGTCAGGCCCGACAGATCCAGATCCATCCGCAGAACGCCGTGATCGTCCGACGTCACCCGCTGGTTCGCCGCTGCCGGTCCCAGCCCCGGTGCAGGTCCCGGTGCCGTGGACGGCGCGACCTGCACGATCGACGGATCCTGCGCCGACGACGGATCCTGCGCCGACGACGGATCCTGCGCCAACGACGGATCCTGCGCCAACGACGGGTCCTGCGCCAACGACGGGTCCTGCGCCGACGACGGGTCCTGCGCCGAGGATGGGTTCTCGACCGACGACAGGTCCTGGGCCGATGGCCCGCCCTGCGCGGACGGCTCGCCCGGTGCCGGCGGCGCCTCCTGCCGGGCCGGGCCGGAGCGGGTTCCCCGCATACCCGGCTCGCGGGTGCTGGCGGGCAGCGGGATCGCGCTGGAGGTGCTGACCGGCGGCAGCGACCCGAAGCGGCCACCGTCGCCGTCCTCGCTCGTGCCGGTGTCCACCGCGACCCCCCGGCCGTCCGGGCCGGCGACCAGGACGCGCAGGTCGACCGGCCGCAGCGGCGGCTGGTGCAGCGGCAGGACCCGCCGGGGGCCGTCGAGTTGCGTCTCCACCCACACCAGCCGTCCGCCGGTGTTGACCAGAGCCACGCCGTGGCGGGCGACCCCCGGCGCTCCCGTGATCAGGAACGCCGCCGCCCCCGGGCCGAGCTCCCGGACCTGGTTCAGCACCCCGTGCCACGAGGGGATCCGCTGCCAGGGCGAACCGAGCATGCTCGACAGCTGCTGCGACGGGGCCGTCGCGTCGTCGACCGCCGGCCAGCCGCCGGTCACGCCGCCACTCGGGCGTTCCGGCCCCCACAGCCCGCGGGCGGTCTCGACGAGGCGCACGATGCAGTCCGCCGTCGTGCTCGGCTGGTCCCCGAAGACGTTCCGCAGCCGCGTCTGTACCGGCGCCACCACTGCCTGCTGGGATGCCGACAGCCACGGCGTCCCGTCCGCCGCCGGCGCTGGATCGCCATGAAGCTCCGGGAACAACGCGGCGTCCACGGTAGCGGGCGCCGTCACCCCAGCAGCGGCCAGCGACTCGGATCCCCCCATGGCAGCCGGAGCCGCGGACGCGGCCGGCACGGCGTTCGTATCGGCCGGCGTCGTCGGCGGCGCCGGCGCCGGCGCCGCGTGGGGCAGTGCCGTTGAGGACGGGGTGACCGACCTGAGAGGAGACGGGTTCGCTGGAGTCGGAGCCGGGCCCGACGCCGCGGATGACGCCTCGGTCGTGGTCGCGGCTGGAGGTGCGGTCGGCGCCGCGGACAGGGTCGAGGACGAAGTCGGTGACAGCGACGCAGGTGGCGACAGCGACGGAGTCGCCGACGGCTGGGGTGTCGGGGACAGGGTCGGCGTGGGGGACGGAGTAGGGGCTGGGGTCGCGGTCGGCGGCGATGCCGAGGCTGGAGCGGGACGCAGCGGGGAGGATGCGGGAGCGGGCGGTGTGGACATCGGCGTCGGCGCGGGAGCGGGCGACGATGGCGCTGTGGACTCAGCGGGCGACGCCGATCCCGGGGTAGCGAAGGCGGTTACGGCGGCGGGCACGGCATTCGGCGTCGAACTGGGCACCGGAGCCGGCTCGACAGCGGCGAGCGCCCAGCTCCCGGCAGCCGCCCCGGCGGGCGGCGCCGACGACGCCCCGCCGGGCGCGGAGGCCACCGCCCCGGCAGGGATCGCCGATGGTGCCGGAGTCGGCGCCGCGGAACTCGCTGGCTGCACTGGCGCGGGGATGGCCGCGGAGGCCGGCGTAGGTGACGGGCCGGGTGCCAGCCCGTTGATCGACGTCGGGGCCGGGGTCGGGCTCGGCGTCGGGCCCGGCGTCGGCGTGGGGCCCGGCATCGAAGTCAATGTCGAAGTCGAAGTCGGCGTCGGCGTCGGCGGGGCGAGAGGCGTGGCGTCGGGGACGGGCTGCGCGGCGGGGGACGGTGGGTTGGCGACGCCGCGCTGGTCGAGGGCCGCCAGCGGGACCGCGGGACCGGATCCGGCTGCCGGCTCGGGCGCGCGGATCGACGGTGTCGGCGACGGTTCCGCGGGACCGGCGGGAGCGCGAGATTGGGTGGGGCCGGGCACGCTGGCGTCGTCGGGCAGGTCCAGGGCGGCGGACGTCTTCAGGGGCGGGACGGCGGCGACGTTGACGGGACCGAACCCGGCGTCGTCGTCGAGGCTCGCGAGGTTCGCGATGTCGGAGATGTCCGTCGTCGACGAGGCGATCGACGCGGAGCTGAAACCCGACCGGGTGTCCCACCCCGCGTCGGAGTCCTGGTCGCTGATCGACGCGGTCTCCGACCAGTCCGGCGCCTTGATGGTCGTGGGGTCGAAGCGAATCTCCTCGACACCGCCCTGCGTCTCCTTCTCTCCGTTGCCGACTCCGTTGCCGGTCCCGTTGCGGCCGGCGCCACCCGCGCCGGTTGTGGACGAGCCGGAAACACCGGCGGCGCCGTCGAAGCCGTCGTCGCCGGAGCCGAAGACCTGATCGGCTCCGGACGGCAGGGCGGGGGGCGGAGGGAGCTTCACGTCCGGCCCGACGATGCCGGCGCCCTGCAGGCCGGCGTGGGCGCCGCGACCGGCCTTGCCGGCACCCCACTCGGTGCTGCCCTCGACGGCACCGGAGACCGCGTCGTCCACCGCGGTGGACAGTCCCCACTGGTCGTCCACCATTCCGCTGGCGAAGATCCCGCCGCCGACCTCCTGGGACATGGACAGGACGGTCGTCAGGAGGAGGGCGGCCGCCGGGTTGGCGGCGCCGTCGGCCAGGCCGATCGACTTCAGCAGCGCATCCGACTTGGTCAGGAAGGCCCGCATGCCGGGGAGTCCGGCAATGCTGGTGCCGCCGGCGGCCAGCGCGTACTTGACCATGTGGGCGATCTCGCCGCCGTCGAGCCCCTCGCGGCTGCCTTCGAGGATCTGCCACAGCTGGGCGACGACCGACGAACCGGGCATGAACAGCATCTGCATGGCGACGATGTGCGTCGCCGTCTTCGCCGTCTCCTTCGACAGCACCCGCTGGATGATCGTGCGAGTGGTGGCGATGCGCTCGGCCGCCTCCTCGACCTGGCCGAACGCCGCCTCGATGGCGGCGATCGCCAGCTCGATCTGCATGAAGATGAACATCACGAAACCCTGCTTGCGGGTGTAGTCCATCTGCAGCTTCTGGGCGCGCAGCAGCTTCGCCGCCGTCTTGAGCAGCATGCCGGCCTGCAGCAGCAGCTTCGGGTCCTCGACGACGAACGCCGAGGTCTGCGCGACGAACCGCTTGCCAGGCGTGCCGCCCACCGACGACTTCACCGAGCCGATGACCTGCGTCAGTTCAGGAGCGAGCTGGCCGAGCACGATGTCACCGAGCCGGTCAAGGTTGTCGGCGAGACTGCCCATCGTGGGGAGTTCCCCGCCCGGCAGCCGCATACCGGTGAAGGCGTAGATCGCCTCGTCCATGGACTTGGACATCCGGCGTTCTCCCTCCCGTGTCGCGCCCCCGCGTGCTCCCCGTCCGGGCGGGCCGCAAGGCCCGGTGGCGTTCGCTCAGTGGCGGCTGCCCGAGTCCCAGCCGGCGCTCTGCGCCGCCGCCGACTCGGTCTGGTCGCCGATGCGGCGCACCGCGTCCAGGCGGTCGCCCTGCAGCCCGACCGCCTGGCCCAGCGCGCCGTACACCTTCCCGAACGAGTCCATGATCTGGGTGAAGGTGGCCTTGGCGATCAGGGTGGCCTCGTCCTTGGCGTCCCCGGCGAAGTCCGTGGTGGCGGCCTGGTGCAGCAGCTTCCCGACGGTGACCAGATGGTCCTGGAAGGCGTGGACCGCCGGGACTCTCGCGGCGATCGCGTCACCGTCCTGCGTGATCTCCTGGCCGCTCATCGCCAGACGCCGTCCCCGTCGGGCGGGGCCACCGGCTTGCCGCTGTCGGGCTGGTTGCGGGTGAACATGCCGGCGAGTTCCTCGACGAGTTCGTCGACGGACGCGACCTCGCCGAGCCGGCCAACGGGGGACGGCAGGTCGACCATGAGCTCGCGCATCCCCGCCAGCGCCTTCGCCCGCGCGCCCAGCCGGGCCTGCTCGATCGTCTTGACCAGCAGGTCGGCGAGCTCGGCGGGGGCGAGGTCGCGGTAGCCGTCGCCGCGGAAGCGCAGCTCCCGGACGTCCCCCTGGGCTCCGACCGTCACCGACAGCAGCCGGTTGCGATCGCTCGCCTCGAAGGTGACCGCGGCGCCCTCGGTGCGGATCCGGCTGGTGATCTCCTCGGTGCGGGCGAGCTCCGCGAGCGCGGCTTCCATCAGGCTGTCGTCGAACAGCGTCATGCTGGTTCTCTCCTCTCGTCGCCTCAGGTGTCGTCACGGTGGGTTCGGCGGATGCTCGCTACCGGCCGCGGCGGGTGCGGTCGCGCGCGGGTGGCCGCGGCACGACGATCGGTGGCTGGGCCGTCTCGGGCTCGTCGGGTGTCGGCGCGTCGGAGCGGCCGACGACGGCGGGGGCGCACTCGGGGTCGGTGCCCCAGACCTCCTCGTCCTCGGTCAGCCACGTGTTGCGCTGCCGTTCGCGGCCCTGTCCCTGGCCGGGCGCGCCGCCCATGCCGCCCATGGGCATGAACGGCATGCCGCCCCCGGACGCGGCACCCGCGACACCGGACGAGCCGGGTCCACCGAGTGCTGACGATCCGGGCAGGCCGGCCGCGCCCGCCGCCCCCGCCGTTGCGGCCCCCACCGTGCCGAGTCTGGTGAGGGCGCCGAGGTCGGCGCCGCTCGACGGCAGGACGCCCGCGGTGCCGACCATGCCGCCTCCGCCACCGCCCACACCGGGCACGGCCCGCACGACCGGCTGGCGGATGTCGCCGAGCTGCACGCCTGTGCCGCCGGTTCCCGGCAGGCCGCTCGGGGAGTTGACGTTGAGGCCGTCGATGGTGGTCGGGAACGCGGTGCTCGGCACCGATGTGCCCGCCAGGTCGGGCAGTCCCGTGGTACCCGAACCCCCGGCCCCGACCGACGTGCCCAGACCCGATGTGTCCAGGCCCGAGGCGCCCAGGCCGCTGGTAAGGCCGGCGCCGGCGGACTGCGTGCCGGCGGGGCTGAGCAGGCCGGCCTGGTTGAGGGCGGCGGTCTGCTCGGGGGTGAGGGGGATCGAGTCGAGCATGCCCGTCCTGCCGAGGTCGGCGAGCTGGGCGGGGCTGAGGTCGCCGAGGGAGTTGAGGCCGTCGGCGCTGGGGCCGAGCAGGCCGTCCTGGCGCAGTTGGTCCAGCTGGGCGCCGGTGACGGGGACGTTGTTCAGCGCGCCGGACGAGTCGAGGGCAGCAAGCTGCGCCGGACTCAGGTCACCGAGCGTGTTGACCGCGCCGCTCGTCGGCCCGAGCAGGCCGGCCTGGCTCAGGGTGTTCAGGTCCCCCTGGGACAGCGGGACGTTGTTCAGCAGCCCGTCGCGTTGCAGGGTGGCCAGTTGCTCAGGGCTCAGGTCACCCAGGGTGCTGCCCGGCTGGGCAGCGAGCCCGGCGTCACGCAGTGCCGCGGCCTGTTCGTCGGTCAGCGGAATCTGGCTGAGGGCGCCGGAGTCCTTCAGAGCGCTGAGCTGCTGGGGGCTGAGCTGGCCCAGGTTCGTCGGCGTGCTCCCGCCGCCGAGGCCTCCCAGGCCGGACGTGCCCAGGCCGCCGTCCCCGAGGCCGTTCACGCCTGAGCCGCTCGCACCCGAGCCCCCAGGGGTCGCCGCCAGCGTGGTGAAGGCGGGCAGGCCACCGCCGTCGACTCCCCCACCGCCGTCGACACCACCACCGGGGGTGCCGGTCCCGTTCAGGCCGCCGAGGCCATCAACGCCTCCCCCGCTACCCGGGACGTTGTCGCTGTTCAGGCCGTTACCGAAGTCACCCCCCAGACCGTTCAGACCGTTACCGATCCCGTTCAGGCCGTTCCCGAAGTCACCCCCCAGACCGTTCAGACCGTTACCGATCCCGTTCAGGCCGTTCCCGAAGTCACCCCCCAGACCGTTCAGACCGTTGCCGAGACCGTTCAGGCCGTTACCAATGCCATTGAAACCATTCCCGATCCCGTTCAGGCCGTTCCCGATGCCGTTGAAACCGTTCCCGATGCCGTTGAAGCCGTTACCGATCTCGTTGAGGATGTTGTTGATGTCATTGTTGCCGTTGCCGCCGGCGAGGCTGGGGTCGTTGTACGGCCGGGGCGGGGGCGGCGGGGGCATCTTTGCCAGTTTCATCGCCGCGGCGGCGTCCGTGAACGCTGTGATGAGCGTTCCGGCCGCGGCCAGGGACGGCGCGAACGCCTTCTGCACGTTGTTCGCCCACTGCGTGCGCACCGCCTGGTCGACCACAAGCCAGGACGGCTGGCGCAGCACGGCGAAGTCGCCCGTCACGCCGCTCCACTCCGGGAAGCGGATGTACATCTCCCGCCAGACATCGTCGGCGGCGTCATACCCGAGGTCGCCGCGGATCCGGCCGGTCTCCCACAGGCCGCCCGAATGGTTGCGGTTGGGATCCGTACCGTAGCTGTCGAACACCGTCGACCCGTTGAACATCGCGACGATGAGGTTGAACGGATGCACCCAGACCCCGCGCGGCCCGGGCAGGGCGGCGCGGCTCTCGCCGGGCAGGGGCTCGCCCATCCAGAACGCGTTGTCCCCTTGCAGGGCTCTGACGAAATTCCCCGCGGCCGTCACGGCCTTGTCCAGCGGCCCCTTCCAGCCCGCGGCCGCCTCGAGCACGCCCTTCATGCCACTCTCGGCGGCCACGACGCGGTCCCGAAACGCCTGCGCGGCCGAACCCTGGAACGCCGCCGCCTTCGTGTCGATGCCCGCGACGTCGCCGTCGAGACTCTTCAGCACACCACCTGTCCACGTGCCGATGCCCTGCAGCGCCTGGTTGACGCCGTCCAACGTGTCCGGGTCGAACGCGTGACCGGGCCCGACCAGGCCGTTCACGATGGCGCCCGCGGCATTCGTCCATGCCGAGCCGACTGCCATGAGCGGATTGGTCGCCGCCGTGGAGGTGGTCGACCCGGACTGCTGGTTCGGATCGGAGGAGTTGCGGTCGTCGTCGCCGGAATCGGTCTTCGCTCCGACCCAGAGGGTCAGCCACTCGTAGTTACTGCCCCAGTCGTTGGTCATCCAACGCCAGAAGGTCAGCGCGCCCTTCTTGAAGGCGGGCTTCGCGCTGCCGCTGGTCGCGTAGTGCTCGTGGCGCTCGTCGGGAATGAGCCACAGCGGCGCGGCGGCGGAGAGGACGGTGTCCGGGCGCAACTGCGGGTCGATGCTGCCGCCGGTGTAGCCGGAGCTCTGCCCGCCGTTGCCGTTGCCATTCCCGTTGCCGTTCGTCGAGCCGCCGCTCGTGGAGCCACCGCTGTTCACCACGCCGCCGGTGGTGCCGAGGGTGTAGCCGAGGACGGTCTGCAGCACGTCCTCGATCTTGTCGGTCGCCACCGTCAGCTCCCGCTGCCGCTACTGCTGCCGCTTCCCGGCGTGGTCGTGCTCGTGGGAATGTATGATTCGAACTCCTCCGCCGTCATCTTGTTCAGCGGCTCGATGTGGTTGGTGTCCGCCAGCAGGTACTCCAGGCCCCAGCGCAGGTTCGACGCGTTGGTATAGGTGTCGCCGATGCGGCCGGTGAGGTTCTGGCGTATCTTCTCCAGATCCTTGGCGAGGCTCACGGCCGCGGCGAAGTCGGCACCGCCGAGACGCAGCGGGAACTGCTCGTCCAGGTTGAGCCGTGAGCCCGGGCTGTTTCCCCACTTGTAGGTGCTCATCCGGGTGTCGATGTCGTCGAGCAGGGTCGCGTACTCCGTCTTCAGCCTCGTCAGCGTCGCTTCGTCGATGACGATGTTCTCGGCCATTGGGCACTCTCCTGTCGTCCGGCGTGCGGGGGACGGTCTCGCGGGGTGCGGGCGGATTCGCGGGCGCGGCGGACTCGGCCGCCCGAGGCCGACCCCGGGCGGCCCGTGGGTGGAGGGGAGCCACGCGGGCCGCCGGGGCCGGGCGGACGGCCGGCGCGTCGGCGGCGGGGACCACCATCGACGCGCCGGCCGTGGTCTCGGACCGTCTGGAGTCCGAGAGGGGCAGAGGTCTCAGATGAGCTGGCCGAAGACGTTCGCCCCGCGGTTGTCGCCGAGGACGTACTCGTTGTGGATCTCCTCAAGGCGCTGCTTGCCCAGGGCGAGGGCGGCGTTCATGTCCACCTGGCCCTTGTTCCACTGCTGCTGGGCCAGGGTGTAGTTCGCCGGCGCCTGCCCCTCGTTGGCGGTGATGAAGGCGTTCACCTTCTGGGTGAGTGTGCTCAGGGACTGCTCGAGCTGCGTGTTGACGAAGGCGAGCTCGGCGGCGGTGTCGAGGGCGCCGTTCGGGTTGAAGTTGTAGGTCGCCATGTCGGTCTGCTCCTTACGGGAGGGGAGAGCGCCGGGCTCAGGTGAGGCCGGTGGCCCAGTTGGAGCCGAGCATCGCGGTGTTGTCCTCGGTGCTGGTCGTGATCTTGGCGTAGCTGGCCATGGACTCGTTGAGCAGGTTCAGCGCGGCCTTCACCTCGTTGAAGCCCTGCTGCCAGGCGCCGATCGCCTCCTGGTACTTGGCCGCCGCGACACCGCCCCACTGCGAGCGCAGGGCCGAGGCCGCGGTGTCGATCGTCCCTTGGATCTTGACGCACTCGTCCTGGCACTCGTCGAACGCCAGGATCATGGCGACGGTGCTGGCTTCATCGGAAACAAGCAGTGGGTCGGCCATCTGCGGTGCCCTCCTTCAGGGTTGTCGGGTCGGATGCGCGGGGCGGGGTCGGGTCTGGAGCGGCCGGGGTTCACCCGGCCTTCGGGGTGTCCAGGGGTGGTCCGGACGGCAGCAGCCCCGCGAGCCGGGCCGGCACGACGGTCGTCTGCTCGGCCTGGTAGCCGAGCGCCGTCAGCGCGTCGCTCGTGATCGGGTAGCGAAGGCCGGCGCCGTCGACGAGTGCCACCTGCTGGTCGCGCGCCGCGACGTCGGCCCGCGCGACCAGCAGCGCGCCACCGCCGGGACGCACGGCGACGCTGACGCCGCCGGCCGCGGGAGTTCCCGTCACCGTGGGCGGGGCCGCGAGGACGGGGGTGAGGGTGCTGTCGTCCGGGTGGCTGGCGGTCTCCAGGCAGACCGCCTCGCCGGGGGCTGGCAGGCGCAGCGGCGGCGGGCTGGCGGGCAGCGGATCGTCTGCCGCGGACCGGGCCGAGCGGGGGGTGCTGGCGAGCTCCGCCGCGGTGATGGGCTGTTCGGGGGTGCCCGCCGCCTCCCCCTCGGCGAGGGCGGCGCGGGTCGCGCTCAGCGGGGTGAGCCCGTCGGGGAGCAGCTGGTAGTGCACGGCGCCGCGCCCGCCGGGCCCGGGTGCGGTGAACACCTGGCCGACGGTGGCGGGCCGGTCGCCGACGGTGGGACCCGGGCTGCCGCGGCCGGCCACGTCCAGCGGGGCGAGGTCCGGCCCGGCGGGAACGAGGTCGAGCCAGGCCCGCGGAACGGCCACCGGCACGGTGTCGCCGTAGCCGAGCACGTCGGCGGCCCACGGCCGGGCCAGCGCGAGGCGCCGGCGCTCCCACAGCAGATAGGTGCGGTCGCCGTCGGTGACGAGCGTGCCGTGCCCGCTGTCGAGCCGGCGCCCGGGCACCGCCGGGACGGCGCCGATCTGCAGGCGGACCGCGTCGGCGGCGGTGGAGCCGGCGCAGGCGCGCCACACGCCGGCGTTCAGGCCGGCGCCGGGTAGCAGGTCAGGTGCGCCGGCGATGCCGACGGGCGCGCCGCGCGGCAGCCGGGCCAGTTTCGACCCGCCGATGCTCACTGGGTCGACGGCGCCGCCGGTGACCAGACGTGCCGAGGCGACGTTGCGCACCGGGCGCAGCTCACCGCCGACCAGCAGGAACCGGCTGCCGGTGGAACTGTCGACGAGGAGCTTGCCGGGCTGGCGCCACGCCGTCGACCCGCCGGGGAACAGCAGCGCCCAGATCGCGATGCCGGCCAGCATCAGCAGCGCGGCGAGGATGCCGGCCACCAGGCCGCGGCGGTCGCGGCGGGTGGGCAGCTCGAGTGCGTCCGGCTCGGCGCGCACCAGGGCGCTGGTCAGCCGGCCCAGCAGGTATCTCTGGGCGTCGACCTGGTCGCGGCGGGACTGCATGTCAGCCCACCCGCGATCGGACGAGGGTGATCCCACCCAGCAGGCAGACCAGCAGCGGGATGGCCAGCACGAGGGTTCCGACGTGCGCCCAGTCGCCGATGCGACCCCAGATCGGCGTCAACCGCCGCCGCGGCAGGAGGTGCGCGCCGAGGCCGGCGGCTCCCGCGAGCAGCAGCGTGACGGCGACCGCCACGCCGAGCCCCGGACCGCCCGCCCGGGACCGCCAGGTGACCGCGACGAGCAGCGCGAGCGTCCCGGCGAGCGCGGGCAGGCCGAGGGCGGCGCGGTGCCAGGCGCTCGTCATCGGCCGCAGCGACAGCAGCTGGGCGAGCGCGACGAGGAGGACGAGGAGGGCGGGGATGCGACCGGGTGCCGTGGCGAGCAGTGACAGCGTGGCGGCGGTGACCAGTCCGCAGGCGAGGTGCAGCGCGGTCATGTGCCGGTCGGCGGCGGCGGTGCGGGCAAGCACTTCCGGGCCGGGTTCCGGGTCGATGTCGTCCTGCAGCTCGTCCGGTTCGATTGGCAGCGGCGGCAGCGCCATCCCGGCGAGCTTGAACGCGGTGATCGGCACCAGGGGTCGCGCCGCCGCGGTCGCCAGCGCCAGCACCGCGCCGGTGTCGGACCAGCCGAGGCCGGCGCCGGCGGCGAGGCCGTAGGCGGCGCCGGTCGCCACAGCGAGGGTGGCGAGTGCCGTGGCGACCGGCGCGAGGACGGTGCGCCGATCCGCGACGGCGGCGAGCATCGGCAGGCCGACGACGATGGTCACGGCGGCGCCGACGAGCAGCAGCGCGGCCACCGACGGCACTCTGCCGGTGCCGGATGGCGTGAGCAGGGCGAGCTCCACCGCCTCGACGGCGAAGGCCACCCCGGCGCAGGCGAGCAGCGTGCCCAGCAGCCGGTCACGCAGGATCATCCCGGTGGCCAGCGCCGCCCCCAGGACCAGCACGGCCGCGCCGGCCGCGACCGGCATGCCCGGGTGCCCCGGCCCCCGCAACGGCGGCATCGCCAGCGCCGCCAGCAGCGTCAACGCCATGACCAGGGCGCCGGCGGCGCGGTTCGTCCGTGTCCGCCACACCCCGGCCCGCGCGCGCATGCCGGTGGCGACGCCGTCGATGAGGTCGTCGAAGTCCAGCGGGGGAATCTGGTCGGAGCGGGGGCGCAGGTGCACGGCGTCGCCGTCGAGCAGGTTGTGGTCGGCGACGGAGAGGTCCTCGTCCAGGGGCGCCTCGCCGAGGCGCTGCACCACCCAGCCGCTGTGCTCCAGCCCGCGGTCGGCGAGGTCGGGGCCAAGGCCGCGCAGCATCGCGGGCATCAGGTCGGCCAGCGGCACATGGGTGGGAACGGACAGGTCGATGCGGCTCGTCGGCCCGACGACGAGGAGCCGGCACACCTGCGCCGTGCTGCTGCCTGCCATGCCTCCCGCACGCGAGGGGCCTCGACTACCGTTCACGCACGTGACCCAGGTCACAGAACATGCGGAAACCGCGGCGCGCGCCGGGCGCGTGTAAGCGACATGACCACGGTCCCGTTCCGCCGGCCCGCCCGCCGCACCGGCCCGGAGATGCCGCACGGGGACATCACGCTGCAGGAGCCGCCGGTCGTTGCCGAGGTGACCGGCGGCGGGATGCGCACGCTGATGATGGTCATCCCGGCGCTGCTCATGTCCGGCGGGATGATGTTCTACTTCGTCGGCGGCTCGTCCCACGCCGGCCCGATGGGGCTGATCATGATGGCGATGATGGGCCTGGGCATGGCCGGGATGGGCGCCGGGCAGGCACTGACCCAGTCGAGCACGCGGCGCGACAAGGTGGGCGGGGAACGCCGGGACTACCTGCGCTACCTGTCCCAGACCCGGCGCCAGGTACGCCGCTACGCGGAGAAGCAGCGCGACGCGCTCGCCTGGCGCCATCCCGACCCTGAGTCGCTGTGGTCGCTGGTGCTCACCAGCCGGCTGTGGGAACGCCGGCCCAGCCACCCGGACTTCGGGGAGGTCCGGGTCGGCACCGGCACGCAGCGCCTCGCCGTGCGGATCACACCCCTGCAGACCAGCCCGGTCGAGGACCTCGAACCCGTGTCCGCGAAGGCGCTGCGACGCTTCACCCGCGCCTACACCACCATTCCCCACCAGCCGGTGGCCCTGTACATCCGAGGGTTCGCGCACATTCGCCTCGACGGCGACCGGGCGGCGGCGCTCGGGTTCGCCCGGGCGCTGCTCGCCCAGCTCGTCGCCTTCCACGCCCCGGACGAGTTGCGGATCGCCGTGTCCGCCGCGGCACCACGGCGCGCCGAGTGGTCGTGGGTCAAGTGGCTGCCGCACGCCCAGCATTCCGCCGACGCGGACGCCGCGGGGCCGGTGCGCCTGGTCGGGGAGTCCCTGGAGGAGGTCGAACGACTGCTCGGGCGCGACTTCGGGGAGCGGGCCCGGTTCGAGACCGGCACGGCGCCGTCGCGAGCCGAACCGTTCGTCATCGTCGTGAACGACGGCGGGCGCATCCAGCCCGGCTCGCGCTTCCTCGTGTCCGGCTACCGCAACGCCGTCCTCGTCGACTTCGACGCGCACGACGGCGGCAACGCCCGCCAGCGGCTGCGCCTGGACATCACCGGCGTCGACGTCCACTCGGTGGAGCACGACCGGGTCGGCCGCGAGGTGCGCACCCACCTGGCCGCGCCGGACCGGCTCTCGGCCGTGCGGGTCACCGCGCTCGCCCGCCTGCTCGCCCGCCACAGCGCCGGGGTGAGCGGCGAGCAGGTCGCCGACGGGCTGGCCGCGGACCTCGACCTGCCGCAGCTGCTCGGCCTCGGCGACCTGGAACGCTTCGACCCCCGCCCCGGCTGGGTCGCCCGCGCGGCCGGCGAGCGGCTGCGGGTGCCGATCGGCGTGGCCGCCGATGGCTCCCCCATCGAGCTGGACATCAAGGAGTCCGCCGAGGACGGCATGGGCCCGCACGGCATGCTCATCGGCGCCACCGGCTCCGGCAAGAGCGAGCTGCTGCGCACCCTCGTGCTGGCGCTCGCGGCGACGCACTCGTCGGAGACGCTCAACTTCGTGCTCGTCGACTTCAAGGGCGGCGCGACCTTCGCCGGCCTCGACCGGCTGCCGCACGTGTCCGCGACGATCACCAACCTGGCCGACGAGGCGGCGCTGGTGGACCGGATGCGCGACGCGCTGCGCGGCGAGCTCGTCCGCCGCCAGGAGCTGCTGCGCGCCGCCGGCGGCTTCAGCTCGGTGCGTGACTACGAGCAGGCCCGGGTGGCGGGCGCCGCGCTCGACCCGCTGCCGACGCTGTTCGTGGTCGTCGACGAGTTCAGCGAGCTGATCGCCGCGCACACCGACTTCATCGAGCTGTTCGTGATGATCGGACGCCTCGGCCGGTCGCTGGCCGTGCACCTGCTGCTCGCCTCGCAGCGCCTCGACGACGGCCGCATCCACCAGCTGGAGGGGCACCTGTCCTACCGGATCAGCCTGCGCACGTTCTCCGCGATGGAGTCGCGCTCGGTCATCGGCGTGCCCGACGCCTACGAGCTGCCGGGCGCGCCCGGCAACGGCTACCTGCGCTCCGACGTCGCGACGATCACCCGGTTCAAGGCCGCGTACGTGTCCGGACCTTACCGGCTGCGCTCGACCCGGATCCGCCAGGAGGTCATCTCCAGCCAGGTGCTGCCCTACGACACGGCTCCCGCGCCCCTGCCCTCGACCGCCCCGCCCGGCCCCGACGGCACGAGCGGCGCCAGCGAGGACGCGGCCGGCTCCGGTGCGGGCTCGGGCGGCGCCACCGATGGCACCGAGGACCACCGGGACGATCCGGAGGAGACGTCCAGCACGGTGATGGAGGTGCTCGTCGGCCGGCTGGTCGGTCAGGGACCGCCGGCGCACCGGGTGTGGCTGCCGCCGCTGGACCAGGCGCCGCCACTCGACGAGGTGCTGCCGCCGCTGCTGCCGGACCCCGAGCATGGCCTGCGCCCCCTCGGCGTCGGCACCGAGGGCGGGTCGGGCGCCGGCGGCTGGCTGCGCACCCCCATCGGCGTCATCGACAAACCGTTCGAGCAGGTGCGGGACCTGCTCGTGCTCGACTTCGGCGGCGGGGGTGGGCATCTGGGCATCGCCGGTGGGCCGCAGAGCGGCAAGAGCACGCTGCTGCGGACCGTCATCGCCGGCCTCGCGCTCACCCACTCGCCGCGCGAGGCGCAGTTCTACTGCCTTGACTTCGGCGGCGGCTCGCTGGCGAGCATCGCCGACCTGCCGCACGTCGGCGGCGTCACCGGCCGGCACGACCCGGACCGGGTAGGGCGGACCGTCGCGGAGCTGCTCGGCGTGCTGCGGGAGAGGGAACGCCGGTTCGCCGAGCTCGGGGTCGCCGGGATGGCGGCCTACCGGGAGGCCGTCGCCGCCGGCCACGCGCCGCCCGACGAGTTCGGCGAGCTGTTCCTCGCCGTCGACGGCTGGTTCGTCCTGCGCCAGGAGTTCGACGCGGTCGAGGAGGCCGCCCGCGAGATCGCCGCGCGCGGCCTGAACTACGGGATTCACCTGCTGCTCACCGCCGGCCGCTGGTCGGAGGTGCACCACACGATGCGCGACAAGCTGGGCAGCCGCCTGGAGCTGCGCCTGGGCGACCCGGTGGAGTCCGGCATCGACCTGCGGGCGGCCGCCGCCGTGCCGAAGCTGCCCGGCCGCGGACTGACCGACGCCAAGCTGCACTTCATCGCCGCGCTGCCCCGCATCGACGGGGCGTCCCGCATCGACGACCTCGCCCACGGCACGCGCCACCTCGTCGACTCCGTGGTCGACTGCTGGCCTGGGCCGCGGGTGCGCGCGGTACGCACGCTGCCCGCGGTGCTGCCCGCCGAGCAGCTGCCGGCGCCGCCCGCCGACGGCGAGCTGCGGGTGGCCCTCGGCGTCGACGAGCACCGGCTCGAACCCGTCTGGCACGACTTCGCCAGCCAGGCCCACCTGACCATGCTCGGCGACGACGAGAGCGGCAAGACCAACCTGCTGCGCCTGATGGCCCGGGCCATCATCACGCGCTACACCCCGGCGCAGGCCCGGATCATGGCCGTCGACTACCGGCGTGGCCTGTTCGACGAGGTGCCCGACGCCTACCGGCTCGGCTACTCCGTCTCCCCCGACAGCACGAAGGCCACCGCCCGCGACGCGGCCGCCGGTCTCACCCCGCGCCTGCCCGGCCCCGACATCACCCCCGCGCGGCTGCGTCGGCGGGACTGGTGGAGCGGACCGCTGCTGTTCGTCCTCGTCGACGACTACGACCTGCTCACCGGGCACGACAACCCGCTCGCCGGGCTCGTGCCGCTGCTGCCGCAGGGCGGCGACATCGGCCTGCACGTCATCGTCGCCCGCGCGGCCGCCGGCCTGATGCGGATGTCGATGGACCCGCTGCTGCGCCGGATGCAGGAGCTCAACACCCCCGACATCGCCCTGTCCTGCCCGCGCGGGGAGGGGCCGCTGCTCGGCGGCGTCAAACCGCGCGACCTGCCCCCCGGCCGGGCGCTGCTGTGCACGCGGCGCGGCAGCCGCCTCATCCAGACCGGCTACGTCACGCCCGCACCCGCCGAGGAGGAGACGGCAGATCCGGCAGATCGCCGATAGCACCAGGCCCCACCAGCCACGCTTGACCATGGCCTGACCGTAGGTGGGGCAGACCGGACTGTCGAACATGCGTTCGCAGACTGTGGATGGTCCACGCGGACCTGTGGACGACCTGCGCCACGTCCCACGCCGGGAGTGCCGGAACCGCTGCGCGGTACCGCCGGAGTCGGGCAGTCTGTCCGGTGTGCGTGCGCTCGATCCGGTAGATCGGCAGGGAATGCCGCTGTCCGACCTGGCGCCGGCCAGGCCGGTGGAGGAGGACCTGCCCGGGGGTGTCCTGCGGGTGGCGGCGGCGCTGCCCGCGACCGGGCCGCGCGCGGGCGACCTGCGGCCGGTGGCAGCGTGGATCGGCGAGCGGATCGCAGCGATGCGGGTCGCGATCGAGGTCAGCGACCCGATCTGTCCGCGCGAGCACCTCTGGATGGCCCCCGGCGCGCCTCCCCGCCCAGAGCTCGCGACCGTCAGGCGGCCCGTGTACCGGCACGGCGACGAGGTCGCCCAGCTCGCGGTGACCCTGCCGGCCGTGTGGCTGCCGACGGCGGCCGGACCCGCTGCGGCCGGGCCCACGGCGGTCGCGGGTCCGGCGGTCAGGTCATGCGCGGTGGAGGCGACCGACGCGGCAGGGACAGCCGGGGCGACGGACGCGTCCGCCACGGCGGCAAAGGCCTTCGCGGCGGCGGAGGCATCGGTGGCGGCGCTGGCGGCGGTGCTCGGCGTCGTCGTGACCACCGCGTCGGCGCGCGCGGCGGCTCGCGCCGCCCGCGGCCACGCTCAGGAGACGCTCGCGACCATCGCCGACACCCGCTACCGGGCCGCGTCCAGGATGGAGAGCGAACGCCACGCCCTCGAGCGCGACCTGCACGACGGCGCCCAGCTCCACCTGGTCTCGCTGCAGTTCGCGGCGGCCGTCGTCGAGCACACGCTGGCCAGTGGTGAAGCCGACGAGAACACCCTGCCGGACGCGCTCGCCGACCTCGAATCCCGGCTGGACCGCACCCACCAGCTGCTCGTCGAGACCGCTGCCGGGATCACCCCCGGACCGCTGCGCGACGGCGGGCTGGCCGCCGCGCTCGCCCTGAGCTTCCGCGAGGCCCACGACGTCACCCTGCGCATCGCCCCAGCGGTGCGGGCCCGCCGCTACCCGCCGATCGTCGAGAGCACCGTCTACCTGACCTGCCTGGAGGCGGTGAGCAACGCGCAGAAGCACGCCGCCGGCGCACCCGTCACCGTCACCGTCCTCGGGACCTACCACGGGCTGTCCTTCGAGATCACCGACGCGGGCCCGGGCCTGGACGCCGCGACAACGGGCCTGGCCGGCCTGCGGGCCCGGCTCGCCGCGATCGGCGGCACCCTGCGGGTCACCTCCGCGCCGGGAACCGGTACCCACGTCGCCGCGACCGTCCCCCTCTGACGCGACGTCCCCTGCGACCCGACGGTCCCCCTCTAACGCGACGGTCCCCCGTGACGGGATGCCCCCTGTGACGGTTTGGCCCGTTGCATGAGAGCGCTGGATAGCGCTGTTCATGCCGCCTCACCTTTCGGTGGGGCACCCCGGGTCTGACCGGCCGTGGCCGTGCCCGGTTCCCGCTTCACAGCCACCCGCCCGCTCGCGCGGGTC
>NZ_JCBATA010000028.1:0-86808 GCF_059816245.1 Frankia sp. RB5 | reverse complement strand
TGCCCGCGGCCTCGCATGCCTCGGCGCTGCGCCGGCCCATGGCGGCGACGAGCAGGTCGGGAGGCAGCGGGCCGTACAACTCCGCGGTGCTGCGGGCGGCGGTGGACGACGCGAAGGCGGCGACGTCCGCGACCCGCTCGGCCAGGCCGCGCAGCCCCGCACCGCCGGGCGAGCCGGCGACCGCACCGGCGGCGCCGTTCACCGGCGCGGGGCCGCGGCCGTCGTCGACGAGCTCGATGCCGTCACTGCCGATGCCGCCGCCTATGCCGCTCCCTGCGCTGCCGCTACCCGCATCGTCACTGTCGGCGCAGGCACCGCCGAGGGTGATCCGCAGGTGGTGGGCGCCGCTGTGGCGGACCGCGTTGGTCACGCCCTCGCGGACCACCCAGCCGAACAGCTCCCTCAGCTGGCCGGGGACCTCCTCGACGGAGGCGGGCAGCTCGGCGCGGATGCCGGCCGCGGCGAGCACCTGGCGGGCGGCGGCGAGCTCGGTGACCAGGCTGACCTCCCGGTAGCCGGCCACGGTGGCCCGCACGTCGGCGAGGCCCTGCCGGCCGAGCGCGGCGACCTGCGCCATCTCGTCGGCGGCGCGGGCGGGGTCGCGGTCGGCCAGCTTCGAGGCGAGCTCCGCCTTCACCGTGATCGTGGTGAGCGCGTGGCCGAGCAGGTCGTGCAGGTCCCGGGCGATGCGCAGCCGTTCCTGTTCCTTGGCGAGCCGTTCGATCTCCTGATGGGCACGGGACAGCTCCGCCTGGCTGCGCGCGCCGGCGCGGACCCCGTACATCGTCAGCGCGGCGAGCAGCACCGGGGCGGACAGCGACCACTGGGCGCCGTGCGCCTGCCACCAGTCGACGTGCTGCGGCAGCCAGGTGTCGACGGCGGCGATCGCGAGGACCAGCGGGATCGAGACGATCGGGCGGGCCAGCAGGACGAGCGCCACACTCAGGTAGACCGTCATCACCAGCCCGCCGCCGCCGACGACCGGCACGTAGGCGGCGATGCAGGCCACCATGCCAAGCAGCGCCGGCCACAGGTACTCGCGGCGCCCCAGGAAGGCGACGAGCGGGACGGTGATCAGGTACACCGCGCTGAACACGACCAGCAGGACGGCACCGTAGGCGATGACGAGGGGGTTGTCGTGCAGAGCCACCATGTCCGAGGCGGCGTAGCCGAGGTAGACGAGGAAGACGCTGGCGACGCGGCGCCAGCGCCACGGATCCATCATCGGGCGGTCCCGCGGGACCACCGGCAACCCCGGTTGCAGCAGGAACCGCCGCGTCGCCCCGGCCGCACCCGCCGCGGCACCCGCGTTCCACCCCACCGTGGTCACCTCCCTGGCTGCCGGCCCGGGGCCCGTCAGGTGCGCAGCTGGTCGCGGGTGTAGGCCCGCCCGGCGGCGGCGCCGAGCACGACCGTCCACAGGGCCAGGGTGATCAGGCCGCGGACGCCGATCCAGCCGCCCTCGAGCACCGCGCGGCCGGCCTGGGCCGACCAGTACATCGGCAGCAGCTTCACGATATCGGCGAGCCAGGTCGGGAAGTTCTCGACCGGAACCCAGATCCCGCCGGCCAGCGCCAGCAGGCTGAACACGCCACCGGTCACGGCCTGCAGGTTCTCCGGGCGGACCAGGTAGCCGAGCCACACCGCGAACGCGGCCAGCGGGATCAGTCCGAGCAGGATCGACGCGCCCGCGCCCAGGTAGGTGCCGGCGGACAGCCGTACCCCGCGCATCGCGTCGCCGGCGACGAACACCGCCACGATCGGCAGCACGGCCATGGTGAACCTGGTCGCCACCTTGCCGAGCACGTACTGCGGGCCGGTGAGCGCGGTCAGCCGCAGCTGGCGGTTCCAGCCGAGGGAGCGTTCGACGGCGATCCCGCCGGCGGTGCCGAGCACGGAGTTCATCGCCCCGAACGACGCCATGCTGATCATGATGTAGGGGGCGACGGTGAGCGCGCCGAGCCGATCGTCCGCGCCGGACGCGCTGAACGCGCCGAACAGGATGATCGGCATCACCAGGGTGAAGATCAGCAGCCGCGTGTTGCGCCAGCCGCGGGTGATCTCCGATCGGACGTAGCGCAGGTAGGTGGAGGCGGCGGCCGCGGCGGGGGGCCGTGCGGACGCGGTGGTGGACGCGGCGGCGGCGGTGATGTCGCTCATCGGGTGGTCTCCTGGCGGCTGGCGGCGGGCCGGATCTCGGGAGAGTCGTCCGAGGTCAGCGCGACGAACGCGTCCTCGAGTCCGGCGCCGACGACCTCGATGTCCTCCACCGTCGGGTAGGCGGCGAGCAGCGCGCGCAGGGCCGTGTCACTGTCCGGGCAGGTCAGGGTGATCGACGCGCCGCGGCTGTCGACGCGCGCCACCCCGGGCAGCCGGGCGAGGCCGGTGAGGACGGCGTCGTCCAGCCCGTGCAGGGTGGCGCGGATGGTCCGGCCGCCGACCAGCGCCTTGACCTCGGTGGTCGGGCCGTCAGCGATGACCTGGCCGCGGCGCAGCAGGACGATCCGGTCGGCGAAGTCGTCCGCCTCCTCCAGGTAGTGGGTGGCGAACAGGACGGTGCGCCCGGCGGCGGCCCACGTCCGCATCGCCGTCCAGAAGGCGCGGCGGCTCTCCACGTCCATCGCGGCGGTCGGCTCGTCGAGGACGATGAGGTCGGGGTCGGGCAGCAGGGCGAGCGCGAAGCGGACCCGCTGGCGCTGGCCGCCGGAGAGCCGGTTGGTCCGGGCGTCGGCCAGTTCGCTCACGCCGGCGCGGGCCAGCACCTCGCGCACCGGCAGGGCGCGGGGGTACAGGGCGCGCACGGACTCGAGCATCCGCCCGACGCTGACCTCGGGCAGCAGCCCGCCGTTCTGCAGCATCGCGCCGACCCGCCCGGCGGTGCAGGCCCGCTGGGGGCTTTCGCCGTACAGCCGGACCTCGCCGTCGTCCGGGCGGGTCAGGCCAAGCAGCATGTCGATCGTCGTCGACTTGCCGGCGCCGTTCGGCCCGAGCAGCGCGACGATCTCGCCGGCGGCGATCGCCAGGTCGACGCCGTCGACGGCCTGGACGGTGCCGTACTGCTTGCGCAGGCCGACGAGGTGGACGCTGTGTGGCGGGGATGCGACGGCCGTCTTGTGGGCGCCCGCCTCGCGGCTGCGCGGGATGACATCCCGCGCAGCCGCCTGGGGGATCGAGCCGGGGGCAGACGGGGTGCCGCGGCCAGACGGCGGAGGTGTCCCGAACATGGGATCAAGGATTCCGCGCGGCCACGTCCAGCTCCAGTCATGACCGTCACGGGTGCGCCATGACAGTTGTCATGACGGCATCGCCTGGCCGACACCCCGGCCGGGCCAGCCCGGCGAGACGGGCCGGCCGGGGAAGCAGGACTCAGGCGGCCGAGCTGGTGTGCGCCTTGGCGAGGCGCAGGCCCTCCTCGATGGAGGAGGCGGTGGTCGTCCAGGTCTCGCAGGCGCACTCGACGAGGTAGGTGCCGTCCTCCTGCGGCAGCACCGACTGCGCCACGCACAGGCCGCGGTTGTTCGCCACGTCCTGCATGAACTCGTTCGGCGAGTCGTACATCACGTTGTCAGTCACATCGGCTCCTTCCTCGGGGAGAGACGGCGGCGGGACGGCGGACGCCGGGGGCGCGGTGATCGTGTCCCCGGCGTCCGACCGGCGTTGCCACTCCCACCGGCGCCGATCGGAGGCGCCGGTCCGCGGGACAGGTCAGGACGTGGCGCCGACGGGCGCCGGCGCGTCGGCGGTCGGCAGCGGCGGCACCGACGGGAACAGCTCGGCGAACGCGCCCACCGTGATGCGCTGCTTCACCGCCGGGTCGACGCCGTCGAACAGGCCGTGCAGCGTCTCCTGCGTGTGGCCGAACGTCCCCTCCATGTGCGGGTAGTCGCTGCCCCACATGACGTTGTTGTAGCCCATCGCGGTCATCGCGGCGACGGCCGTGCTGTCGTGCTGGAACGACGCGTACACCTGCGAGTAGAGGATCTCCCGCGGGCTGCGGGTCAGCTTCGGGCGGACCAGCATGTGGTGCTGGCGGTAGCCCTCCTCCATCCGGTCGGCGAGGAACGGCACCCAGGTCGCGCCACCCTCGGCGATGAGGATCCGCAGGTCGGGGTGCCGGTCGAGGGCGCCGGAGGCGACCATGGCGGTCGCGACCCGCTGACCGGAGTAGGTGGTCTCGACGTAGTTGAGCACCGCGCCGCCGGGGCCCCGGTGCACGACGCCGGACGGCCCGGTGGCGGTGAGGTCGACCGGCTCGGTGCCGATGTGGAAGGCGAGCACCATGTTCGCCCGCTCGGCGGCGGCCCAGAAGGGCTCCCACGAGTCGTGGTTGTAGGGCTTCTGCTTCGGGTGGGGGCTGGTCGGCATGAAGACCGCGCGGTAACCGATCTCGGCGCAGCGCTCGAGCTCCGCGACGGCGTCCTCGAGGATCAGGGTCGGCACCTGCGCCGTCGGGATCAGCCGCGGCGAGCGCCGGGCGATCTTGTCCCAGGCCCAGTCGTTGCTGACCTTCACCGCCTCGCGCAGCACCTCCGGCGTGCGGAACGACGAGTTCCACATGCCGAGCGACGGGAAGGTGAGCTCGCCCCAGACACCCTCGTTGTCGAGGTCCTTGAGTCGCAGGTCGAGGTCACGGGCGCCGGGCGCGCGGTGGGTGGCGTCGTAGAACTCCTGCGCCTGGGGCTTGGGCAGCTGACGGCGGAACGACATGCCGTCGATGTGGACGGTCTCCCACAGGCCGTCGGGGTCCTTCTCCGAGCGCGGGACGAGGTCGGCGAGCCGGGCGGGCAGGCTGGTCCGCCAGAGGTCCTCCGGCTCGAGGAAGTGCGAGTCCCCGGAGTTTGCCCAGATCTTGTTCATCGTGTGACTCCTGATCCTCGGGTCCGTCCTGGCCCTGTCATGCCCGGCCGCCGCGTATGTGAAAACGTGTTTTTCACAGCATGCGCCGTGAGCGGCCTCACGTCAACCGGTGTGTCGCGCGGATGCTGGAACCGGGTGTGCGGGCGGCATGGCCGCACATCGGACGGCCGTGGCGGCCGGCCGGAACAGAGCGGCCGGCCAGAACAGAGCGGCCGGCGGGAACGGATCAGCGCGGGTCCGCGCCGCCGCCCGTGTCGGCACGCGGGGTGGGGCCGGGCGCGGCGCCGAGAGCCCGGAAGATGAAGTCGCCCACCCGGTCGGCGAGCTCCCCGGCTCTCTCGGCGAGCCGCGCGTCACCGTCGGCGGGCCGTCTCAGCAGCTGCGTGTCCAGGCAGTAGCCCAGGATCGCCTGGATCTGCTCGGCGTCCGCCTCGGGGTTCGCCCAGGGGAACGAGCCGTCCTCGACGCCCCGGCGCAGGATCGCGGCCAGGGCCGCCTCGCTCGTGGCGTGATACCACTCGCGTTCCCCCGCGTAGCCCCGGGCGCGCCGGGCCTCGTCCGAGCTGAGTACCAGCGCGCGGCGGCGGCGAGGCTCCTGCGACATCAGCCGCAGCGCGCCGTCGATCCAGCTGCGCAGCGCCTCGGCGGCCGTCAGGGTGCCGGCCGCGGCGGCGGACAGCTCGGCGGTCACCCGCTCGCTGTCCCGGCGGAACATCGCCAGCAGCAGGCTGTCCTTGGAGGCGAAGTGCCGGTAGAAGGCGCGCGTCGACAACCCGGCTGCCTGCAGGATGTCGGTGATCGAGACCGAGGCGCCCTCGCTCGCGATCAAACACCGGTAGGCGGCGTTCATGATCTGCTCGCGCTCGCGCCCCTGGTCGATCTGGACAGCCACGCCGCCACCTCCTTCGCTCAGGTCGGGTCGGACCGCGCCCACCGCGGGCGCAGCGGCCCGCCGGTCCGGGCGATCACCTTACCGGGCGGACGGTACCCGAACGAGACGTACCCCCACCTCACGGTGGCACGGTCCGCGACCGGGCTGACAGGGTGGTGGCATGGATCTGCGCGTGTTCGTCGAGCCCCAGCAGGGTGCGTCCTATGATCAGCAGCTCGCCGTCGCGAAGGCGGCCGAGCAGGCAGGCTTCGACGGGTTCTTCCGCTCCGACCACTACCTGCGGATGGGCCCGGGAGATCCGCTGCCCGGCCCGTCGGACGCCTGGATCACCCTCGCCGGCCTCGCCCGGGAGACCTCCCGCATCCGGCTCGGCACCCTGGTGACCAGCGCGACCTTCCGGCTGCCAGGGCCTCTGGCCATCAGCGTCGCCCAGGTGGACGCGATGAGCGGCGGCCGGGTGGAGCTGGGGCTCGGCGCCGGCTGGTTCGAGGCGGAGCACAGCGCCTACGGGGTGCCGTTCCCGTCGCTGGGCGAGCGGTTCGAGCGGCTGGAGGAGCAGCTGGCGATCATCACCGGGCTGTGGGGCACCCCGGCGGGGGAGACCTTCAGTCACACGGGAAGCCACTACCAGCTCACCGACAGCCCGGCCCTGCCCAAACCGGCGCAGCGCCCCGGGCCGCCGATCATCGTCGGGGGCGCCGGCACCCACCGGACGCCCCGCCTCGCCGCCGCCTACGCGGCCGAGTACAACGCGGCGTTCGCCTCCGCGGAGGTCGTCGCCGAGCGGTTCGCCCGCGCCCGCGCGGCCGCCGCGGCGGTCGGACGCGACCCGGCGAGCCTGGTCTGCTCCACGGCGAACGTCGTCGTCTGCGCGACCAGCGACGCGGACCTCGCCCGCCGCGCCGCCCGCATCGGCCGCGACGTCGAGGAGCTGCGGGCGAACGGGTTCGTCGGGACGCCCGAGGAGGTCGTCGCCCGGCTCACCGCCTTCGGCCCGGCCGGAGCCGGCGCGAGCCGGATCTACCTGCAGCTGCTCGACCTGGAGGACCTCGACCACCTCGGGCTGATCGCCACCGAGGTCCTTCCGCGCGTCTGACCGTCTGACCGTTCGACCATCTGGCCGGGTCGGCGTCGGCGCCCGGCGGCACCGCGGGCGCCGACCGCCCAGACCCGCCCGAACGGGTCACCCGCACGGTGGCAGTGCCCGAATGGTTCCCGCCTGTGCATCACGACGTTATGAACCCGCTCACATCTACCGCTGACGTGAGATGGAGGCGCTAGCCTGCCACCGTGACGACCTCTGAGCATGGTCACGACGGCGCCTACAAGTGGATCGCGCTGTCGAACACGACCATCGGCATCCTGATGGCCACCATCAACAGCTCGATCCTGCTGATCGCGCTGCCGGACATCTTCCGGGGCATCCAGATCGACCCGCTCGCCCCGGAGAACACCTCGTACTTCCTGTGGATCCTGACGGGCTTCATGCTCGTCACCTCGGTCCTGGTGGTGAGCCTCGGCCGGGTCGGCGACATGTTCGGCCGGGTGCGGATGTACAACCTCGGCTTCGCGATCTTCACGGTGTTCTCGATCCTGCTGGCCGTGACCTGGATGCACGGGACCGCGGCCGCCTGGTGGCTCATCGTGATGCGGATCGGGCAGGGGGTCGGCGGGGCGTTCCTGTTCGCCAACTCCAGTGCGATCATCACCGACGCGTTCCCGGAGAACGAGCGGGGCTTCGCGCTCGGCATCAACGGCGTGGCGGCGATCGGCGGGTCGTTCCTCGGCCTGCTCGTCGGTGGCCTGCTCGCGCCGGTCGAGTGGCATCTGGTGTTCCTGGTGTCCGTGCCGTTCGGCCTGTTCGGCACGGTCTGGGCCTACCTGAAGCTGCGTGACAACGGGGTGCGCACGCACGCCCGCATCGACTGGGCCGGCAACATCAGCTTCGGGGTCGGCCTCATCGCGATCCTCACCGGCATCGTCTACGGCCTGCAGCCCTACGGCGGGCACACCATGGGCTGGACCAAGCCGTTCGTGCTCGTCTGCCTGTTCGGCGGCCTCGCCGTGCTGATCGGCTTCGTGGTCATCGAGGTGCGCTCGGCGGACCCGATGTTCCGCCTCGAGCTGTTCCGCCACCGCGGGTTCACCATGGGCAGCCTCACGGCGCTGCTCGCCGCGCTCGCCCGCGGCGGCCTGCAGTTCATGCTGATCATCTGGCTGCAGGGGATCTGGCTACCGCTGCACGGCTACAGCTTCGAGAAGACCCCGCTGTGGGCCGGCATCTACATGATCCCGCTGACGGTCGGGTTCCTGCTCGCCGGCCCCATGGCCGGCCGGCTCGCCGACCGGTACGGCGCGCGCCCGTTCGCCACCCTCGGCCTCGTCTTCACCGCCGTGGCGTTCCTGCTGTTCGACCTGATCCCGATCAACTTCAACTACTGGGGCTTCGCGGCGATCCTGCTGCTCATGGGCCTGTCGATGGGCCTGTTCGCCGCGCCGAACACCAGTGCCGTGATGAACACGCTGCCGGCGAGTCAGCGCGGCGCCGGCGCCGGCATGCTCACCACCTTCCAGAACTCGGCCAGCGTGCTGTCCATCGGCGTGTTCTTCACCGTGATCGCGCTGGGCCTCGCCTCCAGCCTGCCCGACGCGATGTTCCACGGGCTCACCGGCCAGGGCGTGGACCCGGCGAAGGCCCACGAGCTGGCGAACCTGCCGCCGATCGGCAGCCTGTTCGCCGCGTTCCTCGGCTTCAACCCCACCGAGCAGCTGCTCGGCCCGGACACGCTGAACTCGCTGCCTCAGGACCGCGCCGACTTCCTCACCGGGCACACCTTCTTCCCGAACCTCATCTCGGGCCCGTTCGGTGACGGCCTGCACCTCGCCTTCGGCTTCGCGGCGATCGCCTGCGTCATCGCCGCCGTGCTCAGCTGGCTGCGGGGCCGCGACGCGCCGCACGCGCGGCAGAGCCTGCGGGCGGAGGCGGCGGAGGGCCTGGCCGGCGTCGGCGAGCTCGCCGCGATGGAGGACGGCGCCGGCAGCCCGCTGCCGGGCGCGCCCAGCTCGTCGGCCGAACCCGCCCAGTCGGCCTAGCGGTCGCTGCGGTGCGAGACAATCACGGGGTGGGTGCGAAGGACGCGACCAGACAGGCGGCACCCGAGCTGTGCGGCATCGGGGAGGCGGCGCAGAAACTCGGGGTGTCCGTACGGGCACTGCGCTACTACCAGGAAGTAGGGTTGCTGACCCCCTCCGCGCGGACCAGCGGGGGCAATCGGCTCTACGCCGACGCCGACCTCGCCCGGGTCCGCCGGATCCGGGAACTCCAGACGCTGCTCGGCTTCAACCTGGACGAGATCAGGACGATCCTCGCCTACGAGGATCATCTCGCCCAGGTGCGGCTGGAATACCGCGCGGCCTCCGACGACGGCGACCGGCTGCGGCTGCTGGACGAGGGGCAGCGCGCCTACCTGAAGGTGCGCGGCGAGGTGGAGGACAAGATCATCCGGCTGGTGGCCTTCCGCGACGAGATCGACGAGCGGCTGGAGCGGACCAGGCGACTGCGCGAGAGCGCCACCGTCCCCGCTACCGGCTGAGGTCCGGTACCTCGGCGGTGTTGTCGTCCCCGGTCAGGCCACCACCGCAGGGGAACCGTCTACCCGGCCGAGAGGCCGGCGCGACCCGTCAGGCCTTGCGCGCCACCGCGCCGTAGCCGCCGGCCGCCGCGTCGGCGACCGGGACCACCCCGGGCGCCGGGCGCCAGCGCTGCACCGGCACGAGCCCCGGCTCCAGCAGCTCCAGGCCGTCGAAGAAGCGGGCGATGCTCGCCCGGGTGCGCGGCTGTACGAGGATGCCACGGGCCCGGTACAGGGCGATGCCGCGCGCCGTGGTCGCCGCCGGGAGGAAGTCGCCGGTCACGTGGGTGAGCGCGAGATGACTGCCGGGGGGCAGCGCGTCCATCAGATGCGCGACGATGCCGTGCGGATCGTCCTCGTCCGACACGTGGTGCAGCAGCGACAGCAGGCACAGGGCGACCGGACGGCCGAGGTCGAGCTCGGCGCGCAGCCGCGGGGAGCGCAGGATCCCCTCGGGGTCGCGCACGTCCGCCGCGACGACCGCGGTGCGGCCCTGCGCGGTGCCGGTGAGCAGGGCGCGCGCGTACGCCAGCACGAGCGGTACCACCCCAAGGTTGCACACGTCGAGGGGGAAGCTAATTAGGACCGCATCGGCTGGGTACCCGACAACACCGCCCCTGCAGGTCACGGCCACCAGCGGAATACCCGCAGAACCGACGAGGTGATTACGGCACCCGCGATCTTCTGTATTTCGTCGGTCTAGATCAATCCTGGCAGGGCATTGGCGACTGCCCGTCACCCGCTGAGCGACGCGGACACTACCGATTTTTAATGCGTGATACCGTCGGATCACGACTTCGTGATCACGATAGTTCCAAGGTCAGGCCGGTGCCGGCGAGGCAGCCGTCGAAGGCCCGGTTGGCGATCTGTCCGCCCTTGAGCACCGACCACACCCCTCACCGGATTCAGCTCGGGCGCGTACGAAGGCAGCTGCACCATGGTCAGCCACAGCGTGTTCGCTGCGATGAACGCGGCCATCTCCACGCACAGGTGCCGGTTGAGGTTATCCCAGACCAGCACCACCGGCCTGCCCCGCCGCTTGTGCAAAGCCACGACCAGATCCCGATAGTCCCGCCAGGAGAACGACATCGGCTCGTCGCGGCGGCCCCGGTGCTTCAGGGTCCGGTAGAACAGCCGCGGCGCCTGGCCGGGCCGGTAGCGGGCCATCCCCGCCACCGACACCCGCCCCGACCCGCCTCCGCGTACCCGGACCAGCGGGGTGCGCTCACGCCGGCCCCAGCTGGTCACCCGCGGTGGCCGCAGGGACTGCCCGGCCTCGTCCTCGACGACGATCCAGGCCCCTGTGGCCGCAGCGACGTGGGCTGATCCCAAGGATACCGGCCGGCACGTTAGCAGGACCGACTTGTGCCGGCGACCTTCCCGCCGAGGGAGTACGCGGAGCGCAGGCAGACATCGACGAAGATCTGAACCGCACGCCGGCGGTCGCCGGTGCGCCAGACAACCGCCAGCTCGGCCGGGGGCAGCCCACGCACTGGATGGAAAACAACATCATCTCGCCGGTACATCTCGGCGCTGCCCGCAGTCAGCAGAACCACGCCCAGCCCGGACGCGACCGCTTCCAAGGCCTCCTCCGCAGTCGTGGCCTCGGCCCCGACCAACGCCGGTACGGTCCGCTGACCGGCCGCCAGCCAGGACTCTCGCAGTGGACCAGCGTCGTCGGGCAGCGCGATGAACGGTTCCTCGGCCAGGTCCGCGAAGTCCACCTCGGCACTTTCAGCCAAAGGGTGTTTCGACGGCATCGCCACCCAGCGGTCCTCGGAGGTGACCACCTGCCAGGAGAATGCCGCGTCCGCGTGCACCGGCAGCCACGCAAACGCGACATCCACACCACCACCACCCGCCAGCCCCGCGGACGGGTCACTACACGGGACCTGGCGGAGCAGCAGCCGCCATTGCGGCAGCGCCATCTCCAACGCGGCCCTGACAGCGGGGATCAGTCCCCGGCCGATCCGCGTCTGGAACCCGACCACCAGAGTGCGGTGCCGCGCGGCTGCGGCATCGGCGACCGCCCGCTGCGCATCCTCCCACTGCGCGATGATGCGTCGCGCCTCCGGCAGCAGCGCCCTACCCGCTTGGGTGAGGTTGACCGTCCGGCTGTTCCGCTCGAACAGCGCCGCCCGGAAGGACAGCTCGAGCTGACGGATCTGCTTGCTCACCGCCGGCTGGGAGACGAAGAGCCGGTCCTCGGCGGCCACGGTGAAACTCAGTTCTTCGGCCACGGCGACGAAATACCGCAGCTGCCGTATGTGGACATCCATAACCACATGTTATGGCTCCCGGTCTTGGACGAGCCCCGCCGCCGACGGAGATGCTGGCAGCACCGCACGGCCCACAGACAGCCACCGACAACCGGTGCACCGTGTGGATCTGCTCCTCGTCGGGACCGGACGAGCAGCCCACCCCAGCCGGCGCCGGGACGGCGCATATCGAAAGGAAGCAGGAACGTGGAACTCGGCGTCAGCGGCCTGAACATGAAAGCGACGGTGAGCCCGGATGCCACCCTCCGACTCGTCCGGCTGGCCGAAGAACTCGGCTACCGCTCCTGGTGGGCCAGCGAACATGTAGTGCTACCCAGACGCCGGGTGCCGCCTTCCCCGCTGGAAGCGACCGACCCCATCCTCGACTCGCTGGTACACCTGGCCTACGTCGCCGCAGCCACCCGGAAACTGGAGCTCGGCACCGGCGTCATCGTCCTCCCGCAACGCAACCCGCTCATCCTGGCCAAGCAGGTGGCGAGCCTGGACGTGCTGAGTGGAGGACGGCTCCTCCTGGGCGTCAGCGCCGGATACCTGGAACCCGAGATGACCGCGATCGGGATACCGATGGCCGGGCGGGGCCACCGCACGGACGAGTACCTGGACGCGATGACGGCACTGTGGACCGACCCCGCGCCCTCCTACGACGGGCAATATGTCTCGTTCACGGACGTCGACGCGCACCCGCGGCCCGTGCGCCCGGGCGGCCCCCGCATCGTGATCGGTGGCCACAGCCCGGCCGCCTTCCGCCGCGCGGTCTCCCGCGGGCACGGCTGGTTGGGCTTCGGCACGGCAACGGACCTGGTCACCCACCTTGCCGGACTGGCTGCGGCGGCGGCCGAGGTCGAACGGCCAGCTCGACTCGGCCGCCTCGAGGTCAACTTCATACCGGTCGACCCGGTCGAGGTCGACGCCGACACCGCCCGCCGGTACGCCGACCTCGGAGTCGACCGCCTCGTCGTATACCCGATGCCGATCGAGAACGAGGCCGACGTCGCCGCCTTCCTCGAACGCCACGCCACCCTGCCGCACTGACCCGTCACCGCGCTCCGGCGATCCCGTCCACCCTGATGGTGACCTATGGGCCGCACCGGACTCACCTACATCGTCCGGTGTCGGCCCGAGCCGGACCCGACCGGGCGATGGCAATGTCGAACAGCCGCAGATATGACAGCACCCTGGCAAGCGCCCCGACCTGCTCGTCGGTCAACCCATACCCACGTCACCCCCCGGCAGCCCGAGCCCACCCAGACGACACGCCCCACCACACTGCCGACCAACGTCCCACCAGCAACCACCGCAACCCAGCCCCGCACCGAAGCCAGCCACACCCCGAGCCATTCAGCGGCGCCGCTCAACACAGCGGGCCAAACGGAGCCCGAACCGGCGCTACCGCCTCGGCAGGACGCCGCCCCGTCCCGCCCGGGGATGCTGATCAGCAGGTTTGCATGATCGTATTGGACCGCCTTCGGCTACTTCGGGGCCGACTCGGAACGGCGTCGTCCCCGAGGGCCTGGCAGCGCGGCAGTCGGCGTATTACCTGCGAGCCGCGCGGCGTGCGCAACCCGGATACGGACTACAGAGTCAACCGGACCACCTAAAGATGCAGGTGAGACACCTGGACCTACGCCGGCACGATCGGGTCGTTGTCGACGTAGACGACCCGCGCGGTGGGCTGCGACGCCTGCGCGACCTCGTGCAGGTTCGGCGCGGCCGGCAGACCGACGCCGATGTCGACGAACTGGCGCACGCCAGCCTCGCCCGCCAGGTGCGCCGTCGCCCGCGTGAGGAAGCCGCGCAGCTCGCGGATCGCCACCCGCGTCGCGGGATAGGCGTCGACCAGGAGCTCGGCCGCCTCCCGGTCGGCCGCGAGGTTGTCCTTGCCGCCGAGGTAGTAGTCGTACATGCGGGCGGGGTGGGGGGCGCCGTCGACCGGCCGGGTGGGCGACCGGCCGGGGGGAGGGGGGTCACCGGCGCCGGCCAGGGAGTGCGTCGTGCCTCGAGCGTTCGCGGCCGCGCGGTCCATGGAGCCTCCGAACCTAGTTCCTCACGGGCGTGCTCACCCGACACGGCGTCGTGACCAGCGGGTTGCGCAGGGAGCATCACCACCATGATCAGATGTGCTCCACATCACGCCATTATGCCCGCCCTGGCGCGAGGGGCGATGGCAGTAGCGCCGTTGCGTGACGACCCGGCTCCTATGGGCGGATCTGCCGTGTTGGGTTCGGAGCTCGGTCGGATGAGCGCCAGGTCACGTTAGAGTGCCGCTTGTCCCGCGGCGCGCGGCCGCGAGGCATGGTGCTCATCCGGGGGGAGAGGGTTGATGTCGCACGCGGGGGATGCTCCGCAGGAGCCGTCCAGTGCCGGCCCGAAGGCCAGTGTCGCGGGATACAACCCGGCGCTCGACGGTCTGCGGGCGCTCGCGGTGCTCGCGGTGCTCGGGTTCCACCTGGACGTGCTGTCCGGTGGTTTCCTCGGGGTCGACGTGTTCTTCGTGCTGAGCGGGTTCCTGATCACCGGCCTGCTGCTGGCCGAGCGGGACCGCGCGGGCACGGTCTCGCTCGCCCGCTTCTACGTGCGCCGCGCCTATCGCCTCCTGCCGGCGTTCGGCGTGTTCGTGGCGATCGGCGCGGTGCTGGTGGTGGCGGTGAAGACCCAGGCTGACCAGCGGGACTTCCTGGCCAACGCGGTCACGTCGCTGCTCTACGTCAACAACTACTACCGGGTGTTCCGGCCGGAGTCGGGGGGCGCCTGGTTCGGGCACACCTGGTCGCTGTCGCTGGAGGAGCAGTTCTACCTGATCTGGCCGGTCATGCTGGTGCTGCTGTGCCGGCGCCCGGCCGCCCGGCGGCGGCTGCCGGGGATCCTGGCCGCGGCGGCGGTCGGCGTGCTGGTCTGGCGGGAGGTGCTCGTCGCGGCCGGCGTGAGCGACGCGCGGATCTACTTCGGCCTGGACACCCGCGCCGACGCCCTGCTGGTCGGCGCCAGCATGGCGGCCTGGGGCTGGGCGGGCACGAAGCTGCCGGGCGCGGGCGGGGACGCCCGGCTGCGGCGCTTCGCCGCGGTGGTCCGGCTGGCCCGGCTCGGCGGCCGCCTGCGGGACGCGTCGGGGCGGATCCTGGCCGTGGCCGGACCGCTGGCGCTCGCGGCGCTCGTCGTGCTGGCCGTGGTCGCGCCGGAGCCGGGTGAGCGGATCACCGTGTTCGATCTCGGCGGCTACACCGGGGTGGCGCTGCTGGCGGCGGTGGTCATCCTGTCCCTCGACCGGTGCCGGCGGGCGCCGCTCGCCGCGCTGCTCGGCAGCCGGCCACTGTCCTGGTTCGGCCGGATCTCCTACGCGTTCTACCTGTGGCACTTCCCCGTCGCCGGCACCGTGCGGGACCGGCTCGGTGGCCGGCTCGACACCGCGGAGCTGGTCCTCGTCGCGTTCGTGCTGAGCACGGCGCTGGCCGCGGGGTCGTACTACCTGGTCGAACGACCCGTGCAGCGGCGCCGGCCGCGGTGGGCGGCCGGCCCGGCCGTCCCCGCCCAGCGCGCCGCCGTCGGGTCCGGCGCCCTCGGCGAGCCGGTGGCGTAGGGCCGCCGGGCACCCGGCCGCGCGGCCGGGTGCCCGGGCGGGCTACCCGTGGGCGCGTGGGTTCGGCGCGAGCTGGCCGCGGGCGAGCTGGCCGAGGAAATCGGTGTTGTCGTAGAAGTGCTGCGTCTCGGTGATACGCAGGTCGTCGGTCACGTGGACGACGGTGACACCGAACATCTCGATGCGTTCACCGGTAGGCTCGACGCCCTTGTACGGACCGGCGAAGGTTCCCCAGTGCCGCCACTTGAAGGTGACCACGGGCGGCGGCGAGTAGACTTCCAGCACCTCCCAGAAGAAGCCGCCGGGAAATGCCTGGTGGAAGACGTCGTGCGACGATTCGAAGGATTCGTCGGCGGCGGAGTAGTAGGGATTCTCGCCGATCAGGACGTTGTAACTACCCCTTTCGGCGAGTTCCGCGCTCCCCACTTTCGGGCCACCGTTGACGCTGACCGTGACCTGCTCGGCGACCATGCTGAGCCACTCGGCCGGGTTCCGCTTGTGAGAGACCTCCATCTCGAAGACCTGCACCAGCCGCTCGACGATGTCGGCGAGCGAGCCACTCTCGTGCGTGACACTGCGCTCGGCCGGCATGTTCTCCCGGGAGTAGTGGTAGTCGGGCGGGGCTCCGTCCCGCCACGCCACCCCCTGCGAGGCGGCGATCACCGCGTCCCGCCCCTGTACGTGCAGCGGCTGGCCCACCGCGCCGTTGTCGGCCACGATCACGTCCTCCGGCTGTCGAATACCGTGAATGGTCACCATGCTGAAAAGCGAAAACGGGGCCTGACATCCTGTGCACCGGATGCCGAGGACCGTTCGGCGTCATCACTCTACATTTACGTACCCGCGGCGGGAACGAAGGGGACGAACGCTTCCCGCGATCTTGTCCGGCGAAATCCGGCGCGTACCCGGGCGCGGATTCCGGGGGATCTTTGCCGGCGTCCGGCCGATTTCCCGGTCTGCGCAGGTCGCGAGGTCGGCCTGCCCGCGGCGGAGAAGTGTCCGTGCCGCGGGAGCCGCGCCGCGACAGTACCGTCGCATTCGCGGACGCCGGATGCACGTGGCGAAACTCACCGGACGCGCCGTGCGGCCGCGGCGGTGGGAGGAGTCGCTCACCTCGTCCGACCTGCGGCGGGACCGGCACGGGAGACTCTTGCTCCGAGTCGGGGCTGCCGGGTCAGGTCAACAGGCGGAGATGAGGTCGACGTGGCGAGTGAGGTCGAGTGGGTGCGACCGGTGGGCGAGATCCCGTTCACCCTGCCCGAGTTGTTGGAGCTGGAGGAGATCGACCGGGACCTGTACCGGGCGCTGACGGTCTTCCGGGAGCCGTTCTCGCTCTACGGCGGGCAGGTCGCCGCGCAGGCCCTCGTCGCCGCGGGGCGCACCGTCCCCGACGGCCGGCTGCCGCACTCGCTGCACGGCTACTACCTGCGCAGCGGCGACGCCTCCCGGCCGACGATCTTCCGGGTGGAGCGGGACCGCGACGGCCGTTCCTTCTCGGCCCGCCGGGTCGTCGCCGTCCAGGGCGGCGAGGTCATCTTCAACATGTCGGCCTCGTTCCACATCCCGCAGGACGGCGCGGAGTTCCAGGTCGACTCCCCGCTGCCGGTCGGCGGAGGGCCCGCCGGCGGCGAGCCCGGACAGGCGCCGCTGGTGGAGCTGCCCCGGCTGTTCTCCTTCGAGGGCCGCGCGGCGCCCCAGCCCTACGAGGGGCTGGAGCTGCCGACCCGGGTCTGGGCTCGCTGCACCGCGGCGCTGCCCGACGACGCGCTGGTGCACGCGGCGACGCTCACCTACCTGTCGGACGTCTTCACCGGCCTCAGCGCGATCCCGGACCCCGGGGCGGTCCTGGGCCCGAGCCTCGACCACGCCGTCTGGTTCCACCGGCCGATCCGCCTGGACCACTGGGTCCTGCTCGACCTGGTGCCGCGCTCCGCCGCCGGCGGTCGCGGGCTGTACCACGGCACGATCCACGCCCGGGACGGCGTCCTCGCCGCCAGCCTGAGCCAGGAGATGCTCTTCCGCTCCGCCCACCCCGAACGGGTGTAACCCAATAGATATAGCCAGATAGGACTATTTTGGTATCTGTATCTCCCCTAATCTGACTAGAAGACGGGGTGTTGGGGCTCGTCGGCTCGCCCGCGTTGACCGGACGTTCATCCGATGCTGCCACCCTCTGCTCGGCATGCCGGGCGCCCCCGTCCGGTGTGGGTGGTCAGGGAAGGGGACGAGATGGGTGATCATGATCGGTGGCGACGCTGGCACGTTGGGCGCCGGCAACCGGGACCCTCGGCGACGGCGCCCCGCCGTGCCGTGAGATCCCGTGCCTCGGGCTCACCGGCCGTGCGGGCACGGTCGTGATGCCGGAGCCGCTGATCATCGGCGTCGACGCCGGCTGCGCCAGTCTCGGCGAGGCCGACCTGCTGATCCAGTACCTGGTCGAGGCGCTGGCCCTGCCCGCGGACACCGTCGCCTGCACCCATGCCGTCGGCGTCGGGACCGTGCGCGTCGCGCTGTCGTTCGCCCTGCCCACGTCCTGGCGGGACCCGCAGGCCTGGCGCCGCGTCGCGAACGTCTCCGGTGACCTGGCCATCGCGGCGCTCGCCGCCGCCCGCGTCCGCCGCGCCCGCGCCGCCGCGCCCATGCCCGCCCTGGCCGGTGTGCCCGCCCTGGCGGGTGTGGCCGCGCCGGGTCCTGCGCACGGGTTCGGCGGCCCGCTGGACGGCGACCTGGGCGGCGACCTGGACGGCGACCTGGACGGCGATGACCAGCCCGGCGAGCTCGTCCTGGCTGGATTCGGCGGCGTGCGGGGGCTGATCGCCGGGCCGGTCGGGGTCGCGACGGCGGGGGAGCGCATCGGCCCGCCCGAGCTCGCCGCGGGTGCCGCCCAGGCGGTGGCCGCCCACGCCGGTCGCCACGACGGGCGCGCCGTCGTCTACCCGGGAGTCGGCCGGCTGCGGGGCACCGTCCTGGTGGAGACGGTGCTCGGGCAGACCGCGGTCGGTCAGGTCCTGGCGCCGGCGGGGCAGAGCGCGCCCCGCCGGTCGGACCTGCTGCGCACCCGCGACCACGTCCGCCCGGTGTGGCGCGACGGGGTGCTGACGCTGCTGGCGGCGGTCGAGCGGGGCCACGTCTTCGCGCCGTCCGAGGTGCCGCACCCCTTCCTGGCCGGAGGGCGCTGAGCCTGCGCACTCGGACCAGGACGTCTGAACGGCGGCGTCCTGGTCCGAGCCCGGTCAGAGGTGCGAGCCGGTCAGAGGTGCGAGCCGGTCAGAGGTGCGAGCCGGTCAGGGATGCGAGCCGGTCAGGGATGCGAGCCGGTCACCGAACGATATTCATCCGGCGGTCGCGGGTCGCGGATGAAGGCGACACCGGTCCCGCCCGCCACCCGCGGTCCCGCGGGACCGCGCCATCTCGCTGCCGCGGCGATCAACGACCCCGGCGCCGGAGCCACAAGGTCAGCGGCGCCTGCGGGTTCGGCTCAGTAGGTGCAGGAGGGAGCTTCGGGGGCGGGAGCCGCGGGCGGCGCCGCCGCCGCGGCCGGGGCCGCCGCGGAGGAACCCGCGCCCGCGCTGGCGGTACCGGAGCCGCTCGCCGCGCCACCGACGGCGGGCGTGACGACCTCGGTGAAGCCGGAGCCGAGGATCAGCTGGACACCGACGACGCTGTCGTCGGGCAGCAGCGTGGACCCGGGCACCGCGGCGGCGACGGTGCGGGCCTCGGCCTCCTGCCCGGGGCCGTACGCCACCCGGGAGGTCACGTGGGTGAGCGCCGAGGCGTTGCCCGCGTTGCGGGCGTGGAAGCCCTTGGCGGTCAGCGAGGTGGTGACCTTCGAGGCGAGCCCGGCGCGGGTGGAGCCGTTGAAGACGGAGACCCGAACCTCGGACGGCTTCGCCGTGGCACCGGGAGCGAGCGTCGGCCCGGCGCCACCCGTGTCGTCGGTGGCGGTGGCGCCCTCGACCTTGCCGCCGAGCGGAGCGACCAGGCGGGCGAGATCATCGGGCTGGTAGAACTGCACGGAAGCCCGGTTGCCATGCAGGCGGATGTCGCCCATGTCGTCAATCGCGCCCTCGGCGCGGGTCGGGGCGTGCGTCGGAACGGTCTGCATCCGGATGCCGCCGTTGGACAGTCCCCGGATGCGGGTGGCCAGCGAGCGCAGGTCGGTGAGCTTGGTGTGCTCGTCCAGGCTCAGCGCGCCCGCGGCGGCGGACGTCAGGCGCTCGATCTTGATCGGGTTGGTGAGCGTGTCACCGCCCATGATCTTGTGGAACATGGCGCCGATGAACTGCTGCTGGCGGGCGATGCGGTCGGTGTCGCCGGCGGGCAGGCCGTGGCGCTGGCGGACGAAGGCGAGCGCCTGGTCGCCGTTGACCTGGATCGTCCCCGGGCCGCCGCGGAAACCGCTCATCGGGTCGTTGGTGTTCGTGCTGACCCGCCAGCGGCCGTTGTCGTCCTGGAAGTGCTGGGCGGGGGCGGTCGACGGCTTGATGCACACCTCGACGCCGCCGATCGCGTCCGTGATGTCCTTGAACCCCTTGAGGTCCATCGAGATGTAGTGGTTGATCTCCATGCCGGTGAGGCTCTGCACGGTCTGCACCAGCAATGCCGGCCCACCCGACGAGATCGCCGAGTTGAACTTGTCCTTCGTCGTGGCGTGGTGCTTGCCATCGGCGTCGGTGTACGCGGGAATCGTGACGTACATGTCGCGCGGGAACGAGATCATCGTCGTCGTCCCGTTCTTGTCCATGTGCGCGAGGATCGTCGTGTCGGAGCGCTGCCCGGGCACGTTGCCGAACTTGCCGTCCGTGCCCTCCCGGCTGTCCGTGCCGACCAGCAGGTAGTTCGCGGCGCCCACGCCGGAGCTGTTGGAGCCGAGGCCGAGGTCGATCCGGTTCACCTTGCCGTTGATGAACGAGTAGGCGGCCCAGCCGCCGACCGTCACGAACAGCACGCAGCACGACAGGAACGCCATCAGGGTCAGCAGGCCGCGCCGGCGCCGCGGCGGTCGGCCGCCCGTCGCCGTGCCGCGACCGGCCCGGCCGGGCCCCGAACCCCGGGGATCCAGACGGGGCGGGAGTACCGGCGGATCGTGCTGTAGCTGCGGTGCGGTCACGTCCCGCCTTTCCTCGAGGGATCCTGCGAGCAGGTTCCGACGTAGTGCGGAAAGTAACACGTATGGGTTGAAGCCCCCTATTGAGGGTCCCCCGGACGTGCTCGTCCGGATTCGGCTCGGCCGCCGGGGCGCATACTCGGAGTAGTGAGTCGTCGCCGATGGTCAGGAACCCGCTCGCCGTCCGCCCGCGAGGCGAGCCGGGTGCGCGCGCTCATCCCCCTGGTCGCCCTGCTCGCGGTCGTGGCCATGGACCTGAGCGGCGACCGCCGCTACGTGATCATCACCAGCATGGTGATCAGCCCGCTGCTGGCCGCGGCGCTGACCGGCCCGCGGATCACCGCCCTGTACGCGGTCGCCGCGGTCGTGTTCGCGGGCCTGCAGGCCATCCCGCTCGGCTACTACTCCGGAGTGGGCCACGAAGGGCTGCCGGCCCAGGTCATCCGGCTCGTGGTGGTCTTCGTGGGCGGGGTGATCGCCATCGCCGCGAGCCGGGACCGGGTGCGGCGCGAGCGGCGGCTGCGCGACGTCACCCAGGTCGCCGACGTGGCCCAGCGGGCGATCCTGGGCGCCGTGCCGGAGCGTGTCGGCGCGCTGCGCCTCGCGGTCAGCTACGACAGCGCCAGCGCCCAGGCCCGCATCGGCGGTGACCTCTACGAGGTGGTCGACAGCCGCTGGGGCGTGCGCATCCTCGTCGGGGACGCGCGTGGCAAGGGACTTGACGCGGTCCGCCTGGCCAGTCGGGTGATGGCCACCTTCCGGGTGGTCGCCCGGGAGCTCGCCGACCCGGAGCGGATCCTGGCCGCCCTCGACGCCGAGGTGGGCCGCTCGGGCGGCCCGGAGGACTTCGTCACCGCCGTGTTCGCCCAGGTCAGCAGCGGCCGGCTGGACCTGCTCAACGCCGGCCATCCCGATCCCGTGCTGCTGCGCCAGGGCGCCCCCCGGCTGCTCGCCACCGACGGCCGGCGCACGCCACTGGGGCTCGGCGCCGCGGGCACGGGCGGCGCCGGCGCGGCTGGCACCCGGCTGGCACCGGGTGACCGGGTGCTGTTCTACACCGACGGCCTGGCCGAGGCCCGCCATCCCCGCACCCGGGAGTTCTTCCCGCTGCTGGCGGCCGCGCGCGACGCGCTCGCCGCCGACCGGAGCCTCGACGCCGCCCTCGCCGACCTCGTCCGCGCGCTGCGCGGCTGGACCGGCTCCGCCCTCGGCGACGACGTCGCCCTGCTGGCGACCGAGTTCCTGCCGGCCACCGAGTTCCTGCCGGCCCGCCCGACGCCCGCCGCCGTCACCCCGGCCCAGGCGTCGGCGGTCACGCGCGGATAGGAGCCCGGGCCGTCAGGTGCACTGGGTCATCAGGTACTGAGGACCATCAGGTACTCAGGGCGGACATGGCCTGGTCGAGCAGGGCGGCGAGGTCGGCCTTGCCGCCGGACTCCCGCCAGACCCGCATCGAGGCGTGGAAGCAGCCGAGGGCGGCCGAGGCGAGCGCGCCGGGGCGCGGGTCGGTGGTGTCCTGCGGGGACAGGCCGAGCCGGCGGGCGATCTCCGGGGCGAGCAGCCGCGCCCAGGTGTCCTCCCGCTGCATCTGGCGGGCCTGCAGCGACGGGGTCTCGACCATCATCCGGGACAGCCGCAGGACCCGGTCGGGATTCTCGCTGTTCAGCCTGACGATCACTTCGAGGGCTCGGCGCAGCGCCTGCCAGGGCGTCTCGTCCGGGGGCCGGGCGGCCAGCGCGTCGCGCAGCACCAGCCCGCGCTCCTCCACGCCGAGCAGGACGACGTCCTCCTTCGTCGCGAAGTAGCGGAAGAAGCTGCTGCGGGACAGGCCCGCCGCGGCGGCGATCTGGTTGATCGTGGTCGCCTCGAAGCCCTGCCGGTCGAACAGGTCGAAGGCGATCGCCGTGATCTCCGCCTGCAGCGCGCGCCTCGTCCGGCTGCGCAGGTCGGTGCCGGCGCCCGGGGTGGGGGGGACGCCGTCCGGCGGGGCCGCGGAAGGTGTGATCACGCCCTCGAGGATACCAGTTGTGGCATCACAATTCGAAAGTTGGACTCAGTCTCATATCTGGGCTAGAGTCCCGATGTCGCTCCCTCTCGAAAGAAGTGGTTCATGACGTCGCTCGGGATGCGCTATCGACGGCAGTACTCCCGGCTGTCGCCAGCGGTGCAGATGATCGGTCTCCAGCTGTGGCTGCCGCTGCTGTTCGTGATCGTCTTCTGCCTCTGCTACGTGAACGCCTTCCACCAGCCGACGCCGAAGGACGTGCGGGTCGCCGTGGTCGGCACCGGACCGGCCGCCGCCGCCCTCGCCGACCGGCTGGAGCAGTCCTCCCACGGCGCGCTGGCCGTGACGGTCGCCGACTCGCCCGCGGCGGCCCGCGCCGACGTGCGCGACGGCGACCTGGCCGGGGCGTACACCCCGGGCGCGCCGGGCCGGCCCGCCCAGCTGATGATCGCCAGCGGCGACCAGTTCCAGCTCGCGTCGCTCGCCCGGCAGACCTTCGCTCCGCTCGCGGCCGCGCAGGGCACGACCCTCGCCGTGGACGACCTCGCCCCGCTGCCGGCGCACGACTCCTACGGCTCGTCCGCCTTCTACATCACCCTGGTGTGGATCATCCCGGCGTACATGGTCGCGATGTTCGTGGGGATGATGGGCGCCGTCCTGCCCCACCGCACGCGCCTGGCGATCATCGCCGGAGCCGGGCTGGTGTTCTCCCTGATCGGGACGGTGCTCGCCGGGCCGGTCATCGGCGCTGTGCACGGGCACGTCGGGGAGCTGCTACTGCTGGGCTTCGCCGTGTCCCTGGCGGTCGGACTGGTGGTCAACGGCCTGTCGTACTTCCTGGGCCGGTTCGTCACCGGCGTGGCGCTGATCCTGTTCGTGTTCCTGAACATCCCGGCGTCCGGCGGCGCCTATCCGCCGAGCTTCATGCCCGAGCCGTTCCGGGCGCTGCACCCGTACGTTCTCGGCACCGGCGCCCTGGACGTGCTGCGCGACATCGTCTACGGCGTCGGGCCGGGCCCCGGCCGCGGCGCGCTGATCCTCGGCGGCTACGCGGCGGCGGGCGCGGTGCTCACGGCGATCGGCCGGCCGTTCTTCCTGCGCCGTTCCCGGCGGCGCGTCGAGCGCGGCGCCCCGGTGTCGATGATGCTGGCCGCCCAGGGCGCCGCGATGGCCGCCCGCCAGGCCGAGCAGTCCAAGGCAGCCGAGCAGTCCAAGGCGGCTGAGCAGCCCCGCTCCGCGGCGGAGACCGCCGTGCGGCAGAACGCCGACCTCGCCGACAACGAGTTCGCCGACAACGAGTTCGCCGACAACGAGTTCGCCGACAACGAGTTCGCCGACGACGAGGCGGAGACCGACGCCGCCGCCGTCTCCGGCGCCGCGGCCGGCGGCACCGCCTGAGCCCAGGCGGCCTGGCCGGCCCCGGCGGCTCAGCCCGTCGGCACCGACCAGCGGACCCGGGTGCCGCCGCCCGGGCCCGGCTCGACGAGGAACGCGCCGCCGAGGCCCTCGGCGCGGCTGCGCAGGTTCGCCAGCCCGCTGCGCCGCGTCGTGGGGCCGAGGCCCACGCCGTCGTCGACCACCTCGACGATGACCTGCCCGTCGGCGGCGGTCACCGTCACCTCGACGGCCTTGGCGTGGGCGTGGCGGGCCACGTTGGACAGTGTCTCGCGGACGACGGCGGTCAGATGGTCGCCGACGGTCGCGTCGATCGCGCTGTCGACGGGCCCCTCCAGGTGCAGCCGCGGGGTGAAGCCGCAGGCGTCGGCCATGTCGTCGATGATGCCGAGGATCTTCGCCCGCAGCCCGCTGCCCGTCGCCGGAGTGGACCGCCCGCGCAGCTCGAAGATCGTCTGACGGATCTCGCGGACGGTCTCGTCGAGATCCTCGACGTAGGTGTTCATCCGCTCGGCGCGCTCGGCCTGCCCCTCGCTGGCGGCCAGCCCCTGCAGGCCCATCGCCACCGCGAACAGCCGCTGCATCACATGGTCATGCAGGTCGCGGGCGATGCGGTCGCGGTCCTCCAGCAGCGACAGGCGACCGCGGGCGGCCCGCGAGCGGGCCAGCTCCAGGGCGAGCGCGACGTGCGCGGCGAAGGCGGCGGCGAGCTCGAGGTCCTCGTCGGAGAACAGGCCGCTGCCGCGGCGGCGGCCGAGCACCAGCGCACCGGACGTGACCTGCGACGCGATCAGCGGGACGATCATCGTCGGGCCGAGGTCGAACCCGTCGAGCTCGGAGCCGCCGAGCGCCCGCACGTCCGCGACGACCAGCGGCGCCCGGTCACGCACCGCGCGCCCGGCGAGCGAGTCGTCCATCGGCACCCGGGTGCCGCGCAGCGGATCGGCCTCGTGCCCCTCGGCGACGTCGTAGGTCAGCGCGCCGGCCGCCGGGTCGCACAGGGCGAGCGCGGTGGTGTCGGCGCGGGCCACGTCGCCGGCGCGCTGGACGATGAGCTCCAGCGGATCGTCGCCGTCGGCGAGCAGATGGCGGGTGATGTCCGCCGACGCCTGCGACCACTGCTGGCGGTGCTGCGCCTCGCCGAACAGGCGGGCGTTGTCGATCGCGACGCCGGCGTTCGCGGCCAGCGCCAGCACCAGCTCCTCGTCCTCCGCGGTGAACGGCCGCCCGCCGCGCTTCTCGGTGAGGTAGAGGTTGCCGAAGATCTCGTTGCGGACCCGGATCGGCGCGCCGAGGAACGCGCGCATGGGCGGGTGGCCCGCGGGGAAGCCGACCGCCTGGGGATGGTCGGCGATGTCGTCCAGGCGCACCGGCGCGGGCTCGGCGATGAGCAGGCCCAGCACCCCGTCGCCCCGCGGCGTCGGACCGATCTCCTCGACGATCCCCGGGTCCATGCCGACGTGGATGAACTGCTCCAGATGGCCGTCGCGGGCGATGACGCCGAGCGCGCCGTAGCGGGCGTCGACCAGCTCGCAGGCGGACTCGACGATGCGGCGCAGCACCACGTCGAGGCTCAGGTCGGCGGTGATCACCCGGTTGGCCCGCAGCAGGCCGCGCAGTCGCCCCTGGGTCGACAGTACGTCCTGCGCCCGATCGACCAGCTGGGCGAGGAGTTCGTCGAGCTCGAGACGGGCGACCGCGGGGAAGATCAGGTCACCGGGCGTCGCCGGTCCCGGCTCGCCCGCAGCGGGGGAGCCGGGGTCCATCGGGGAGGCAGGATATCCGGGTGCCGGCCGCCGCCCGAACGGGCCCCCGGGCGCCCTGATGCCCGGATGGGGCGTCGGCCAGCCGTCGGTGGTGGGCATCGTTCGTCAGCGCGGGGCCCGCGGGGCCCGCGGGGCCCGAACCCCACCCCGCCGTGCCGTCCCAGCAGAGATCTCCATCGGACGCCTCCCGTCCCGCTCACCGTCCGGACGTGCCGGGCCTCTGGGTCGATCGTCGGCCGTCGCGGCGGCGGCGCACAGGGCCGGACGACCCCCGGCGGCCGAGCCGTTGCGACCGACCCGTCCCGGGGATGGACCCCCGGCCTGGCACCCGACCGTGATCTAGCCCGCCGCGGCGGCGCCCGAGATGCTGGTGCCGGTCGTCGTGCCACCGGCGGCACCGGTGGGACCGGCGGCACCGGTGGCGGGCCCATGGGCGATGAAGTCCCTGCGGCGGATGAGGGCCAGCGCACACACCCCACCCACCAGCGCGATCGTGGCGGAGATGAGGAGCAGGTCGTTGATCGCCCCGGCGAATCCCGCGTGGATCGCGTGGGCCAGCGCGCCGCGCTCGGTCGGCGCGGTGGTCGCGAACAGCTGGTCCGCGTCGCCCTGGCGCAGCGTGTCGGCGATCCGGTCGCCCTGACCGCGTAGCGCGGGCACGCCGGTCAGCGCGTCGTCGATGCCGCTGGCCAACCGGGAGGCGAAGGTCGACCCGAGGGTGGCGATGCTGATCGCCAGGCCGATCTGGCGGAACGTCGTGTTCGCGCCGGAGGCCATCCCGGAGCGCGCCGGCTCCACCACCCCGACGGCGGTGGAGGCCAGCGGCGGGTTCACCATGCCGCTGCCGAACCCGGCGACGACGAAGCCGGGGATGAGATGCGTCCACGAGCTGTCCGCGTCGATGCCGCCCATGAGCAGCAGCCCGATCCCGACGAGCAGCAGCCCGGGCCCGATCAGCCAGCGGGCGGGCACCACGCTGGACAGCCGCCCGGCCGCCGTCGCCGCGACGAAGCTCGCGCCGCTGACGACCAGCAGCCGCAGGCCGGCGCCGAGCGCCGAGTAGCCCAGGTCGTTCTGCAGATACAGCACCAGGTAGACGAACATCGCGAACAGTGAGCCGTTCATGGCGATCGCCGACAGCGAGCCGCCGAGGAACGTCGGCGTGCGCAGCAGGGACAGGTCGAACATCGGATGGGCGACCCGGGCCTCCACGGCGACGAACACGGCGAGCAGCGCGACACCCAGCCCGAGGCAGACCAGCACGCCGGTGTCCGTCCAGGCCGTCTCACCCGCTCGGATCAGCCCGTAGACGAGACCGACGAGTCCCGCGGTGAGTACCGCGAAGCCGGCCCAGTCGGGCCGGCGGGCCACCGGCGGGCGGGACTCCTCCACCTTCCACAGCGTCAGGGCGATGGCGACGATCCCGATCGGCACGTTGACCAGGAAGATGCCCCGCCAGCTGATGCCGGACGTGATCACACCGCCGAGGATCGGTCCGAGCGACGTGGCGATGCCGGTGACGGCCCCCCACACGCCGAACGCGATGCCTCGGTCACGCCCGCGGAAGCTGTGCGCGAGCAGCGCCAGCGAGGTCGCGAACAGGATGGCGCCGCCGACGCCCTGCACCCCGCGCGAGATGATCAGCATCAGGGCGGACTGGGACAGGCCGCACAACAGCGAGCCGACCGTGAAGATGGCGAAGCCGACGGTGAACAGCAGGCGGCGTCCGTAGAGGTCGGCGAGCGAACCGGCGGTCAGCAGGATCGACGCCAGGGTCAGCGCGTAGGCGTCGATGACCCACTGGACGTCCGCGAAGCCGGCGTGCAGGCCGGTCTGGATCTCGGGCAGGGCGACGATCACGATCGTCACGTCGAGCAGCAGCATGAACGTGGCGCCGCAGACGACCAGCAGCGTCCACCACTTCCGATCCATCGGTGTACCTGGTTCCCCTCGGGTGTGTGGCTCTCAGAAGTTGCCGTAGACGCGGGTGACGCTGAAAGTCGTAGATCAGTCGTTCCTCGGCGCGGAGAGCGTGATCATCGCAGTGTCGGGATGATCGGCGACGAAGGCCGCCACGCGGGCCTCCAGGTCCACGGGCTCCGCTCCTTGGGGCAACCCTGCTCCTTGGGGCAACCCTGCTCCTTGCGGCAACCCTGCTCCTTGCGGCAACTCTGCTCCCTGGGTGACTGATCGGTCAGGACGTGGACAGCCTAGGGAGATGACTGACCGTCGGTCAATAGTGTGACCGACGGTCAGTCGTGTTTGTATGATCGAGGGTGACAGGCTCGGGTGAAGGAGGACGCGTGTCCAGGGTCAGGTCTGCCGTCGAGCGTCGCGCGCAGCTCATGGACGCCGGCGCCGAGCTCTTCACGACCAAGGGGCTCGCCGCCACGACGCTCGACGACATCACCCGGCGCGCCGGCGTGTCCAAGGGCCTCTTCTACCAGTACTTCTCCTCCAAGGAGGCGCTGGTCTTCGCCCTGCAGGAGAAGTTCGCCACGGCCTTCGCGACGGACGTCAGCGCCGCCGCCGCCGAGCGCCCCGACTGGCCGGGCAAGCTCGACGCCGTGGTCCTCGCCTGCTATGAGCGCTTCACCGCCCAGGAGGACCTGCACGACGTCCTGTTCCGGCACCTGCCCGGGGACACCGTCGGACCTCGTGCCGCCGGCGAGTCGGCCGACCTGGAGGTCACCGGCCCCGCCGGCCATCAGGCCGCGCATCGGCATCTGGTCCGCGCGATCGGCGAGCTGCTCGACGCCGGCATCGCGGCCGGCGCCTACCGCGTGGCCGACGTGGAGGCGACCGCCCTGCTGTTCTTCACCGCGATGCACGCCTTCGACCGGGCGTTCCGCCACGACTACGGCCTGACGGACGACCGTCTCATCCAGGCGACCCAACGCCTCGTCCGCGGCGCCGCCGGGATCCCGGAACCGGCCGGGGCCGTCCAGGCCGTCTCGGGGTTGTGATCTTCGCGGTAGCCGCGTCGCGCGGCGGGTGGTGGCAGCGTTCTGGTGTGGCTTTGGCCCGCGGTTTCGGTGCCATGGGAGAGGGTCGCGATCACCGTAGGGGCGAGAAACCGTGTTACCGCGGTAACAGGCGGACCTCATCGACCGCGGGCGGGTCCCGCGGGGCGAGGCTCGGACGACGTGGCTCGGGAGGGCGGGACGCCGGCCGGATCAGGGCGGATCGCGGGGGATCATGGGGGATCATGGGGGATCGAGGTGCGGGGAGCCGCCGCGCAGGCGCTCGATCGCTCGACGGTCCCGCTTGGTGGGACGGCCCATGCCCCGGTCGCGCACGGCTACGACGGGGGCGGGCGCCCGCTCGACCGGAGGGCTGCGGTCCACGTAGCACTCGGCGGCGACCGGCGCGCCGACGCGGCGGTGCAGCACCCGGGAGACGACGACGACCCGTTCCCGCCCGGCGAGACGGATCCGGATCTCGTCACCCGGCCGGACGGCGTGCGCAGGCTTGACGCGTTCCCCGTTGAGCCGCACGTGCCCGGCCCGGCAGGCGTCGGTCGCCTGCGAGCGGGTCTTCACCAGCCGCACGCACCAGATCCACGTGTCGACCCGGGCGGACTCCTCCGGCGACGCCATGTGCTGACTCTACGGACGTCGCCCGCCCCGCGGTCGCGATCCGCGTGACCAGACCGCGACCGCTGAGCCGCCCGCGAGTCGGACCACCGGCCGACGCCAGTTCGCACGGCGGCGGTCAAGGGAGCGGCAGCTGTCAGTTGGACCAGCAGCCGCCGGCCGGACGCGGCGAGCGCCGCCTCGACGCACTCGGCGCCGAACCGGGCGAACCGGTCCCGGTGCTCGACGACGATCGTCGTCACCCGCGGGTCGCGTAGCAGCGCGAGGAACTTCCGGCGATGGCCGTTCAACGCCGATCCGACCTTGGTGCCCACCTCATTCCGTTGGTTTGTTGTGCCGTCGGCGGGTGGCTCCGGGATCCGGGTGGCTCAGGATCGACGACCCGCCGCGTGCGGTCCACACTCTGACCCGCAATCCTTAACGGATTCCGGGTCGAAACCTCTGGGAGTTCTTGGGGTGTTCCGCGGGGATTCGCGTCGAGATTCCTGTGAATGGGCTGTGGATTTACTGTGCGCGGGCCTCCAGGTGTGCGCGCATTCGACGCAACACCGGCCGGGCGAGTTCGTAGACCGTGGTCGCCACCTTCAACCACACGTGGTCACCGAGGTGGTAGTCGTCTGCCGGCACCATCCGCGCGGCAAGGTCCGGACGCTGGCGGAGCAGGTACCGCCGACCTCGGGCGGCGTGCAACGGGTCGGACGCGATGGCGACGGTGCGCGCCGACTCGACGAACGGCTGCGCGAAGGCGATGTTCTCCCAGGTCGTGCTGGCGGCGGTCTCCAGCCGGATCCGCTCGGCTGGAACGCCGAGAACCTCGCGCGCGTACGTGGCCATCGCCTCCGCCTCGGTGGGCGCGCCGGGCGGCCCGCCGCCGGTGAAGACGAGCCGGCCGTCCTCGCCCGGGGCCAGCGACCGCACCGCGATCTCGGTACGCCAGCGCTGCAGCGGGTGCGGCTCTCCGTCGCGCCCCGACGGAAAGCCCAGGACGATCACGGCCTGGGCGCCGCCGCGCGGTCGACCCTGGCGGAGGTCGAGATGACGGCGGGAGGCTCGCCAGTGCAGCGCCTCGGCGACGGCGATCGTTCCCGCCGCACCCGCGGCAGCCACGCCCACGGCCTTGCCCAGGCCCGCGCAGCCCAGGCCCGCGCAGCCCAGTCCTGCGTGGGCCGATCGGCTCCGCCGCCGCGCACGGCGGTGACGGGGTCTGATCGCGGCCATTTTCCCATCCAACTCCCAGCGGCAGTCGACCGTGCCCAACCATGCGGACGATTTGGGCACAGGCCCGCGCTGGGGGCGGCGGGCCGGGCGTAGGCTGCGCCGAGAGGTGTCCGCGCGGCGTGACCGAAGGGCCGCGCAGCGCGCCCGTAGGAGCAGCGACATGCCTGTGGGAGGTGCTGTGCGCCCGTTCCGGTTCGGCGTGAACATGCTGGCGGTCTCGGAACCGGCGTCGTGGTCGGCGACGGCGCGCCGCGCCGAGGACCTGGGGTACGACGTGCTGCTGGTGCCCGACCACCTGGGCCTGCCCGCGCCGTTTCCCACGCTCGTCGCGGCCGCCGCCGTCACCAGCCTGCGGGTCGGCACCTTCGTCCTCAACGCAGCGTTTCACAATCCCGCCCTGCTGGCCAGGGACGTGGCGACCACCGACACGCTGGTCGGCGGCCGCCTGGAACTGGGGATCGGCACCGGCTACGTCGCTGACGAGTTCGCGGTGGCCGGCATTCCGTTCGGCTCACCCGGCGAGCGGGTCGCGCACCTGGAGCGGATGATCGACGCGCTCGCGGCACATCTCGCAGACCCCGCCGGACTGCCGCGCCCGGTGCAGCGGTCGGTTCCGTTGCTGATCGGGGGCAACGGCGACCGGATGCTCAGCCTGGCGGCCCGCCGGGCCGACATCGTCGCGTTCACCGGCGCGGCTGCCGATCCGACCGCGACCGGTGGGATGCGGCTGCTGTCCGCGGACGCGTTCGCGGAACGGATCGCCTTCTACGAGCAGGCCGCCGGTCCGCGTGGGGTCGACATCGAGCGGAATCTGCTGCTCCAGGTCGTCGCACCCGGCGACAGCCGGGAATCGGCGCTCGCGGAGTACGGCGCGGCGCATGGACGTGACGGCCGCGGCGAGCGCGCGACGGCGCCGACGCTGCTCGCGGGTTCGCCGGACGAGATGGTCGCCCAGGTTCACGACCTCCGGGACCGGTTCGGGATCACCTACCTCACCGTTCTACAGCCGTCGATGGAGACGTTCGCCCCGGTGATCGACGCCGTGCGCCACGGCTGACCGGATCGTTGCGCCCGGCCGGCGCGGTGGGTTTGACCTCGCGTGCGCTCGAGGACATAGCGTCCTGCCGAAAGATCACGGCTGCATGAAAGGACGAGTGACGCGACATGACGGCCGATACGCTCGCGGGAACGGTGGCGCTGGTCACGGGTGCGAGCAGCGGGATCGGTGCGGCGACCGGGCGGGAGCTGGCCCGGCGGGGGGCGGCCGTCGTGCTCGTCGCCCGCCGCGAGGACAGGCTGCGGACGCTGGCCGCCGACATCGAGGCCGAGGGCGGCCGGGCGATCGCCCTCGGCGCCGACCTCACCGAGCAGGCCCAGGCGATCGACGCGGTCGAACGGACCGTCGCCGAGCTCGGCCGCCTCGACACCGTGGTGAACAACGCCGGGGTGATGCTGCTCGGCCCCATCCTCGACGCCCCGACCGAGGAGTGGGACCGCATGATCGACCTGAACCTGCGGGGCCTGCTGTATGTCTCCCGCGCCGCCCTGCCGCACCTGGTCGCCGCCGCGGACGAGGGGCCGCGCCGGGTGGCCGACCTGGTCAACATCAGCTCGGTCGCGGGGCGGCGGGCGACGCCGATGGCAGGCGTCTACAACCTGACGAAGTTCGGCGTCAACGCGTTCACGGAGGCGCTGCGCCAGGAGATCACCCAGCGGCATGTGCGGGTCTCGGTCGTCGAACCAGGTGCGGTGACCACCGAACTGACGGATCATCTGCGCCCGGAGATCCGCGAGCCGGCGCTGCGCGCCCTGGCGGACGTCGAGAACCTGCACGCCGAGGACATCGCCGACGGCATCGCCTACATCGTGACCCGGCCGCGGCGCGTCGCCGTCAACGAGCTGCTGATCCGCCCCACCGAACAGACCCGCTGACGGGAACGACGGGAACGGTCCGGGTCAGCGCCGCACCGTCCAGCGGCGGGGGCCGTCGGCCGGCGGAATGTAACGGCAGGTCAGGCCGGTCACGATGCTGGCGGACAGCTCGGCGCCGAGATCGGGATCGGCGGTGGTGACGGCGTCGAGGGCTCGTTTGACCGCCTTGCGCACCGCCGTGCGCGCCCGTTCGGCGGACGTGGGGAACGCCCGGCTGCGCCCGGCGAGGCCGACGGCCGTGCGCAGATGTCCCAGCAGCACCTCGCGTTCGGCCGCGAGCTCGCGGGCGCGCTCGGACTCGCCGTCGGACTCGGCGTCCTGGCGGGCCTCGTCGAGGTCGCGCAGGCGCCGCCGGTAGGCGTCGGCGGCCTGGCGGTCGATGACCTCGTGATGGCCGGCGTCGAACGCGTTCGCCCCGCACAGGGCGAGGGCGGTCACCCCCTCACCGGGCCGTTCCAGCAGGACGGCGAGATGATGCAGGCCCTGCAGGTCGGGCAGGATGACCTGCCGTCCACTGGCGAGCAGGCGCCATCCGTCAGGGTCCCGCGCCAGCGTCGCGACCCGGGTGGGTGACTCGCCTTCGGACTGCCCGGTGTCGGACTGCCCGGTGTCGGACTGCCTGGGGTCGGGCCGCGCGGGGTCGGGTCGCACCGGGTCGGACACCGTGGCGGTGGCCAGGGACTCGAGGCGGGCCGACCACCGCGTGACGTGGGAGGGCAGGTCCATCGCGGCGGCCTCGTCGCGGGCGGCGCTCAGCAGCGCGCGGGCACGGGCCAGATCGTCGGGCGCGTCGCGGGTGAGCAGGGCTTCGGCCAGATCGGCGCGGGACAGCGCGGCGGCGGGGCGGTTGCCCAGGCGGCGGTTGGCGGCCAGCGCGCGCTCGTGCCGGCGCACCGCGCCGTCGGCGTCCCCGCAGGCCAGCGCGACCAGGCCGAGGGCACGGTGAGCCGAGCCGAAGCAGGCCACCGCCAGCGAGGGCATCACCGGCCGGTCGGCGAACGGTTCCACCAGCCGTCCCGCCCGCTCGGCGATCGCACGTTCCCCGAGCAGGCAGGCCGTCTCCGCGATCGCCACCATGCCCGTCAGCCAGGAACTCGACGTCGGCAGCGCGTCGGGCCGTTCCCCCGGGGCGAGCAGGCGCAGCAGGCCGTCGCGGGCCTCGTCCGCCCGGCCCGAGCGGGCGGCCATCAGCGCGGCCCCCGCGGTGAAGGCGAAGTCGCCGGCGGCGAGCTGCGGGGAGGCGGCCGCCGCGGCGGCGAGCTCGTACAGCTCCCCGTCTCGGCCCTGCACCCAGCGGATCGAGGCCAGCTGGGCGCCGAAGTAGGCCGTCGCGTCGGCGTCGCCGACGGTGAGCCCGAGCTCCAGGCAGGTGCCGGCCGCCGTCTCCGCCTCGGTCAGCCGGCCGGCCCGCACGAGCGTCATGACGTCCATCGCCGCCACGATGTAGAGGACGCTCTGGCAGGCGAGCGTGTCCGCCCGGGCGCGCAGCTCGGCGAGGGAGCGGGTGGCCCGCGGGTCACCGAGGTGGAACAGGTCGACGGTCCGCCACATCAGGCCGAGCAGGGCCAGCAGCCCGTCGTCGGCCGCCGCCGCGACGGTGATCAGCTCCTCGGCGAGCGGGAGCCGTTCGCGCAGACGCTGCGGATCGAGCATCGCGTGATGGGTCAGCGAGAGCGCCTCGGCCAGCGCGGCGGCGTCGCCGAGGCTCCGGACGTCCGCCAGGGCCGCCAGCGCGGCGGTGGGGGAGTCGCCGTCGTAGACGGCCTCACCGGCGAGGCGGACCGCGAGCCGTCCCCGTAGCGCGCGGTGCCGGCGGCGTGTCCCCTCATCCACGGCGTCGGCGTCGGTGGTGGTTCCGTCCGTGGTCAGAGCGGCCAGCGCGGCACGTTGACGGGCGAGCACGCGGCGTCGCACGACGGGGTCGCGGTGCTCGTTGAGCCAGACGCCGCCCAGGCCCAGTGCCGCGCGGGCGAGCAGACCAGGGTCGGCGGCGTCGCCGAGGGACTCAGCCGTGGCGTCGGCCGTTGCCAGGCTGCCGGCGGTGTCCAGGCTGCCGGCGGTGTCCAGGGCGTCGGCTGCCCGGGCGAAGGCCGCGCGGGCGTCGGCGAGCCGGCCGCAGGCGAGGATCGCCTCGGCCCGCTCGACGAGCAGCCGCGCGCGGCCCGCCGTGACCGGCCACGGGTCGGAGACGGCGACGGCGGCGTCGAGCAGCGCGGCGGCCTGCTGGTAGTCGGATCCGCGCCGCATGACCTCCGCGGCGGCGCGGCAGGCGGCCACCGCGATCCGGGTGTCGTCGGCGGACCGGGCCGCCGCCCGCAGCGCGTGGTGGGCGTGCAGGGCGCGGCGGTCCGTCCGGTCCGACGCGCCGAGCAGTGCCGCGGCGGCGGCGTGCGCGTCCAGGCGCTCGACGGGGCTGAGAGTCGCCTCGGCGGCGGCGACGATCACGTCGTGCCCGAACCGGAACCCATGCTCGCCGGCCGGTTCGACGAGCCCGGCGCGGTGTGCCTCGGCGAACGCGTCGAGGACGGCGTCGAGCGGATGGCCGGCGAGGGCGGCGACGTCGTGCGGGGCGACGGTGCGGCCGAGCACGGCGGCGAGCGCGAGTGTGCGGCGGGTCCGCGCGCCGAGCCGGGCGACGCTGTGCGCGACCGCCTGCTCCACGCCGGCGAGACCCGCCCGCGGCGAGCCGTGCGCGAGCAGCCGCCGGACGAACAGCGGGTTGCCGCCGGTGACGGCGAGCACGGTGCGGGCCAGGTCCGCGCTGTCGGCGGCAAGGGCAGCAGGGGCAGCAGGGGCACCGTGGGCACCAGGGGCGCTGCCGGCGCCGCCCCACGCCGCGAGGTAGTCCTCGGCGTCGGCGAGGGAGAACCGGTCGAGGGCGATGACGGTCGCCTCCCGCTCGACGTCGGCGGCGAGGTCTGCGAGCAGCGGGTCGGGCTGCCCGTCGGGCCGGCGGGCGAGTACGAGCAGCAGCGGCACCCGGTCCAGCGTCCGGGCCAGGAACCGGGTCAGCAGCAGGGCGTCGGCGTCGGCGGCGTGGGCGTCATCCAGAATGATCATGATGGGCTGGTTGGTGAGCCGGCGGGCCAGCAGGTCGGCGACCGCCTGGAAGCGGGCGAAGCGTTCCGGCGCGGCGGCGGGTCCGGTGCGCCCGGCGGCGAGCGGATGGCCGTCGGGTGAGCCGGTGAGCTCGGCGAGCACCGCCGGCCACGGCCACAGCGGCGGCGCCCCGCCGTACGGCCAGCAGCGTCCCCACACGACCCGCAGTCCCGCCTGTTCCGCCTGGGCGGCCGCCCGCTCACACAGGACGGTCTTGCCGATCCCCGCCTCGCCGGACAGGACGGCCACCTGCCGCCGTCCTGCGGCCGCGCGCTCGGCGAGCCCGGCGAGCAGCGCGAGCTCGCGGCGCCGGCCGACGAACGGCTCCGCGCCCCCCGCGACCGACCCGGACCGGACGTCCAGGTCGGGCGCGGTGACCAGCCGCGCACCGCCGTGCGGGAGCGCCTGGGGGGACGGCCGGTCGAGGAGCGCCGTCGGTATCCGGCCCGGACAGGTCGGCTCCGTCCTGCTGGCCCCCATGCCGTCGTCTGCCAACCCTGCCCACTCCCACCCATGCCCCGGGGCCCGTCGAGGCGGCCCCAACCGGGGCACCCGAAGAAATCCTAGGAATGTCCGGGGCCGCCCGATCCGTCCTGTCGGCAGGATGACGGACCGTACGACGCCGCCCGCCCTCGCGGCACGAGCGCGGCACGAGCGCGGCACGCCCAGTGGGTCGACGGAGTCAGTGCGCAGCAGGAGGACTTACCCGTGACGCATCCCCGATCGGCCATGGTGGGCACCTTCGTCGAACCCGTCGGAATGATCCGTTCCACGGTCGGCAGCGCCATCGGTGGCGCGGTGGGTGCCGCGGTGGCGGGCGGTGGGGACCGCGGCGGGGCCGTACTCGCCCGCGGCCAGCTCGGCTACCTGGGCGTCTTCACCACCGACGTCGTCCTGTTCGCCGCCCGGCGCGGCGCGCTGCGTCCGAAGCCGACCGAGTCGGTCATCGCCGCCGCCGACCGGTCCATGGTGCGGGGGGCGCATCTCGAGCGCGGCCGGGTGGCCGGTGTGCTGGTGGTCCAGCTGACGGACGGCACGTCGTGGCGCTTCGAGGTGCCCCGGGTGCACCTCGGCGGCGCCCAGCGCATCGCGGCGCTGCTCACCCCCGGCATCTGAACGCCCGGCCGCCGGGCGCCGCCGCCGGCGGGCGCGCGCCAGAGCCGACCGGTGGTGGAGCATGCGCAGCGCCGTCCGGGTGAGCAGGAACAGGACGCACAGCGTGCCGGCCGCGGGCAGCGCCACCACCATGGCGGCGACCGTGTCGGCGGCGGCGCTCAGCAGCCGCCCGTCGCGGATCGCCGGGCCGGCCGGGGCCAGCTGTTCCCGCACGGCGCGTGCCGTGCGGGGCAGCACGAACGGCGCCGACACGACGAGCGCGACCAGGTTGACCAGGATCGTCGGCACCGCGAGCAGCGCCCAGGCGGTCACCAGCAGCCGGGCTCGCCGGGTGAGACCGGTCGCCACCGCGGGCGCCCGCGCCCGGTCGCGGTGGCGGCCTCGGGACGGGCGGCGCAGCGTGTGCCGCAGCGCCGGGCCCATCCGGCTGAACAGGTCCGGCACCCCGGCGAGGTCGGCGACGATGTAGTACCCGTCCAGGCGGACGAACGGTGCCAGCTGACGCGTGGCGTCGAGATGGGCCAGCACGATCGCGGTGACCAGGACCTGGGCGTGGGTGAGAGCGAGCGCGCCGGCGAGCGCCAGCGAGTACAGCCCGTTGAAGTAGATGCCGCCGAGATCGGTGCGCAGCCGGCCGCCGCGGCTGAGCCGGTAGGAGTCGGTGACGTCGGTGAAGAACGCCGGCCAGACCAGGTACATGCCGACGCCGATCACGCCGGGCGTGGCGCCGCCGTAGCGGCAGGCGGCGGCGTGCCCGCACTCGTGGACGAGCGCGCCGAGCAGGGTCAGTGCGACGATCGTGGCCAGCAGGGACGGCGCCGCCAGCACCGCCGCGGCGCTCGCGGCCAGGCTGTGCCGGCCGAACACCCAGATGTCGGTACCGACCAGCGCCAACAGCGAGACGACGATCACCGCCGGCCGCAACAGCCCCGCCAGCCTCGCGCTGAGCCGCGCCACGGCCGGCGCCGGCAGCAGCGTGTGCCGCCCGACCAGGGTGAACCGGGCCGCCGCCCGGGGCGCCGGGCCGGCCTCGCCGTCCGCCGGCGCGACGAGGCCGAGCGGGATGAGCCGTTCGGTGACCAGCAGGGCGACGTCGGCGCCGGTCACCGCCCGGCCGTCGAGGGCGGCGACAGCGGCGGCGATCGCCGCGACATCACGGGCGCCGTCCGCCGCCGTGAGGATGTGGGCGAGCAGGGTGGTGAGCGCGACGACCTGGCCGTCGGCACGGCGGGCCAGCTGGACCGGCCGGTCCAGGCCGGAACCGGCGAACTCGCCGAGCAGGACCAGCCCGTCGGCCCGGCGCGGCCGCGGCGGCACCGTCGGGCCGATGGCGTGGCCGGCCGGTGCCGGTCGCGTCACCGGTCGTGGTGGGTGTCGATCTGAAAAATGATGTTGATGCTGGGTATCAGCGAGATGAGGATCGGCAGGATGCCGCCGAGGATCGACGGCTCGCCGTGCGCGTCGATCTGGCCCATGTTCGACCATGGCGAGTTCACCGGAAAGAATGTCGGGTCGAATTCCCGGCGGCCGATCTCCACGGTCGCCAGGGTCAGTCGGTCGGGTAGCAGCTCCGCATTTTCCAGGGCGAGCAGGGCGGGATCCGCGTCACTGGTGGAAAACGATGTCTTCGGCATACTCTCCCCCGCGTGGATCTGAATCTCTCCGACGTTCGCGTGCGAGGGAGACGCTAGTCGGCGAAAAAAACTTCGGCGAGTATCGGGCGCCGGCGTGTCGCTGGATATTCCGTGTGATGATCAGATCGGCGCGGCGGCAACCGGTCGAATCACCACTGGTTCACGTAGTTCCAGGCGTTGACGATCGACTCGACGAATCCGCCGGAGCTGTAGGCGATCTCCGGTTCGGAGTGGTTCTCGATATAGGAGTTGTTGCTGCCCGGCGAGTTCACCGGATAGTTGCTGGGGTCGAACTCGGTCCGGTTGAACTCGACCGCCGCGAGGGTCAGTCGATCGGGCAGCAGCTCCCCCTGCTCCCGGGCCAGCTCCGCGGCGCTCAGCCCACAGCCGGTGGTCATCATCTGGCTCCGTTCCGGTCGCGCGGGTCTTTCGGCCCGCGGGCTTCCCGCCGCGTGGATTTCCGGTGGCCCCGGTCCGGCGGCAACGCCGGGCACTGCGGACTGTAGGAGCAGTCGTCATCCCTCGCAACATGATGGTGACTGTTGGTGTTCACCGGTGGCCGCCGTGACCACCCCGGCGCGGGAGGGTCAGCGTGACTCGGACGCGGCCGGGCGCGGCCGGGCGGGATCGGCTCCATCCCCACCGCCCTGGGCGGGCAGCGCCAGGCCGGGCGACGGCGGACCGGGTGGCGGACCGGGCGGTGGACCGGGCGGTGGCACCGCGGCGGTGCCGTCCGTCGCGCGGATGGACGGTGGGGTGCGCAGACCGCCGGCGGCGACCCCGACCAGGCAGGCGGCCCCGGCGATCGCCAGCACGAGCCACGGCGTCCACCCGGCCGGCGGGGACCATCGCGCGTGCCCGGCGAACCACACCGGACCACGCACACCGACCGCGTAGCGCCGCGCGTTCGCCCACAGGCCCACCAGCTGCACCGTCGCCACCACCAGCGGCAGCACGACCGGGATCGGCCGCAGCAGCGCGGCGGGCAGCCGCCCCGCTCGCCGGGTCAGCAGTTCACCCGCGGCGAGGGGGAGCAGCACGGCCAGCGGCAGCAGATACCGCCCATACACCGGGAAGCGCGTCTGCCGCAGGACCAGCACGTCGAGCCCGACGGCCACCGCCGCCGCCCCGACCACCACCGCCACCAGCCCGAAGCGGGCGCGCCACGGCCCGACGGCCACCGCCACCAGGACGAGGACGCCGACGGCGATCCACCACATCCGGTAGGCATAGGTGGGCATCGGCAGGCTCGCCCAGCCGAAGACGCCCACCCACTGCCGGGCCCAGGCGTGGGCGTCGGCGGGCAGCGCGTGCAGGCCCGCCCTGGCCAGGTCGGCGCGGGTGTGCGGGTGGGGCTGGACGGCGCGCTCCCAGGCGAGGGTCGCCGCCACGCCCAGCGCGGCGAGCCCCGCCCAGGCCACCCGGCGCAGGGGCGGGCGGCGGCGCGGCGCCTGGGCGAGGGCGAGGCCGACCAGCGGCGCGAGCAGCACCCAGAGCGGTCCCGTCGCCCGGGTCAGCGCCAGCAGGGCGCCGACCGCGCCGGCGGCGGGCCAGGTCCAGCGCGCCGCGCCGTGGGCCCGTCCCATCCGCAGCACCAGCGCGAACAACGCCAGCGCGGCGGCGATCTCGATCCCGTTGGTGCCCAGCACCGAGCCCATGAACAGCACCATCGGGGACGCGGCGAGCAGCAGCCCGGCGAGGCAGACCGGCCCGGCCCGGCTGTCCCAGACGGCCGCGGTGGCGACGGCGAGCAGCGCGGCGACGATCGCGGCGCTCACCGCCCGCCCGGTGTACAGCGCGGCGAGCGCGCTGTGCGTGCGCGCCATCGCGGCGCCCGGCAGGGCGTACACGTATGGCTCGTAGGTGCCGACGTAGCTCAGCGCCCTCCTCGGGGGCGGGTGGACGTGCGCCCGGTCCAGGCAGGCGGCGGAGCGCCCGTTGCGGAACAGGTCGCAGGGGAATCCGGCCGCGCCCGGATCGAGGCCCGCCGGCAGCCGGAAGACCCTGCTGTTGCCGTTGATCCAGGCGATGCGCTCCGCCGCGCCCGGCTGGCTGCCGAACGCCGGATGGGCGAGCCGGCCGGGCGTGCCCGTCCACTGGCCGGTGCCGGCGCCGACCTCCTTGATGAAGTTCGCCGGCTCGTCGGGACCGAAACCGGGCGCGTTGCCGCCGACCCAGGACGCGAGCAGCAAGGCGAACCCGGCGACCAGCAGCAGCCGCGTGAGCCGGCCGTCAGCACGCATGCGCGACGCCCCCCAACCGGCCGGCGCGGCCCATCATCCCCGGACGGGTGCTGTTCACCCCATGTCCTGACACGTACTGTCCCGACAAGTATGCGCAGCGGGAGCGCCGGGCGTGCGGCAGGCCGACCGGCGTGAGACCACATCGTGATACTCCCACCGGCTGGGATGGCCGCCGGTGCGCCGCCGGCGTCGCGCGGTGCGCTGTCGGCGAACCTGGTGCCGCCGATCGCCCGCCGCCCGTGGTGATCGGCGGGGTGATCGGCGGGCGGGCCCCGCGGGAATCCGGTCTCCCCGTTCGGGTAGGCACGCACGCGACAAACCTGATCCTCTATTGCATTATGTCCTTTATGCGGCTTACCTGCGGTTGAGAAGCTCTGGGTGCTTTTTCCCATCCCAGCGGGCCGGTCGCTCCCTGGGACACCTTCGGACGTTGCTGTCCAATGGTTACGCGGAATTGGGTGGACGATCACGGAAAGAAACTTGTCGGCCCCTCGGCTCGTTGGTGAGGGTGCGCATCCTGTCACCACGCGCGATCGGCGAGGTGTCGGCAGCCCGGGCAGTTCCGGCCGCGAGCGGCAGTCGGCCACCAAGGGACAGCGTTGTCCCGCCATGGTCCAGATCCGCAGGACCACCTCGTCTCACAGGGATATCCCGTCCCGCAGGGCCACCTCATCCCACAAGGAGTGGACATGACCGCACCGGTCTCCCCGCCGACCCCGTCGCGGCACAGTCATTCGCCGCCCGCCGTCGCGGCTTCCGCGGACGGGCCGGCTCCCGCGGCGCCGCGCGGGGGATGGCGCCCCGACCTCCAGGCGTCGCTGGTCGTCTTCGTCGTCGCCCTGCCGCTGTCGCTGGGCATCGCCGTCGCCTCCGGCGCCCCGGTGGCCGCCGGGCTGCTCGCGGCCGCCGTCGGAGGGCTCGTCGCGGGTGCCCTCGGCGGTGCCCCACTTCAGGTCAGCGGGCCGGCCGCCGGCCTCACCGTGATCGTCGCGAACCTGATCGACACCTACGGCTGGCGGGTCACCTGCCTGATCACCGCGGCGGCCGGGCTGCTGCAGATCCTGCTGGGGCTGTGCCGGGTGGCCCGGGCGTCGCTCGCCGTGTCACCCGCCATCGTCCACGGCATGCTCGGCGGCATCGGGCTGACGATCGTCCTCGGCCAGATCCACGTCGTGCTCGGCGGGAAGGCCGACAGCCACGCCCTGGAGAACCTGCGGGACATTCCCGGCGCGCTCCTCGACCCGCACGGCCCGGCGACGGCGGTAGGTCTCGCGACGATCGCCGTCATCCTGCTGTGGCCGCGGCTGCCCCAGGTGGTGCCGGCGGCGATCCGCAAGATCCCGGCGTATCTCGTCGCGGTCGTGGCGGGTACGGCGTTCGCCGGCCTCGCCGGGTTCGATGTTCCCCGCGTCGACCTGCCCGCCTCCCTGGCCGACGCGGTCGCCCTGCCGGAACTGCCCGATCACGCCTGGTCGGGTGTCGTGCTCGGCATCATCACGGTCGCGATCGTGGCGAGCGTCGAGTCGCTGCTGTCGGCGGTCGCCGTCGACCAGCTCGCCACCGCCCGCGGCTGGCGCGGCCCCCGGCTCAACCTCGACCGCGAGCTGGTCGGGCAGGGCTCGGCCAACGTCGTGTCCGGCCTGATCGGCGGCCTGCCGATCACCGGCGTCATCGTGCGCAGCTCGACGAACGTCGCCTCCGGCGGGCGCACCCGCGCCTCGGCGATCCTGCACGGCGTCTGGATCCTGGCGTTCGCGCTGCTGCTCGGGTTCGCCGTCGAGTGGATCCCGCTGGCGGCGCTGGCCGGCCTGCTCGTCATCGTCGGGGTGCGCCTGCTCGACGTCTCACATCTGCGCCACGTCCGCCGGCACGGCGAGCTGCCCGTCTACGTGGTGACCCTGACCGCTGTGGTCGCCCTGGACCTGCTCAAGGGCGTCGCGCTGGGGCTGCTGACCGCGCTCGCGCTGGTCCTGCGCCGCGTGCTGTGGTCGAGCGTGCGCCTGGTGCGCTCCGGTGAGCTCTGGCAGGTCGAGGTGGAGGGGACGCTCAGCTTCCTGTCCCTGCCCCGGCTCGCCCGGGTGCTCGGGCGGATCCCGACAGGTGCGTCGGTGTCCATCGAGCTCATCGTCGACTTCCTCGACCACGCCGCCTACGAGCATCTGCGTGGCTGGTGCGCGAACCACGAGGCCACCGGCGGGACGGTCGACATCGACGAGATCGGCCAGATCTGGTTCCGCCGCGCCGATCCCGGTGAACGCCGCCGCACGGTCGTCCCGCAGCTGCCGCGCTGGTTCGCACCCTGGTCGCAGTGGCAGGAGGTGGAGCAGGCCGGTGGCCTGGCGCCGCACGGCGCCGGGCTGATCGAGCACGGCCGGACGACCTCCGTGGACGCGCCGGAACCCGCCAGGGGAACGGTCTCGGCCCCCTGTCCGACGCCCGGCCGCCTGCCCGCCCACGGCACCGTCCCCGTCGGTGGCGCGATGTCCGCTGATGGCGCGATGTCCGCTGGTAGCACGGTGTCCGCTGGTGGCACGGTGTCCGCTGGTGGCACGGTGTCCGCTGGTGGCACGGTGTCCGCCAACGGGAGTGGGCCCGCCGCCCTGACGGGACCGGCCGATCCGGCGGGACCCGCGGGGACGGTGGCGTTCGACGAGGCGACGGCCCCGCTGCCCGCGGTGGCGGCGCCGCGCCGGCCAGCGTCACCCGAGAACGGGGACGCGCCCGACGAGGATGCCGCGGGCGTCGCCGTCCGGGTCGGCTCGATGCTCGTCGGGATCAACGAGTTCCACCGCCGGGCCGCCCCGCTGCTGCGCGAGACCTTCGACGACCTGGCGGCCGAGCAGCGTCCCGGGGCGCTGTTCCTGACCTGCGCCGACTCGCGGATCGTGCCGAACATCCTGACCAGCAGCGGTCCCGGTGACCTGTTCACCGTCCGCAACGTGGGGAACATCGTTCCCCGGCCGGACACACCCGCGGTGAGCCCGCCGGGGTCCGCGTCCGACGCGGCGCCGGGTTCCGGGTCGCCGTCGGGCGCCGGGATGGCGTCGGGGATGGGGATGGCCTCCGGGGTGGGCGTCGCTCCCGGCTCCGCGCCCGTCGCCGCCGGCCGTGCCCCGTCCGGCGATCTGTCGGTGACGGCCGCCCTCGACTACGCCGTCGAGGTGCTGCGGGTGCCGACGATCGTGGTCTGCGGCCACTCCGGCTGCGGTGCGATGAACGCGCTGCTCGCCGGCGCGGCCCACGGCGCCGCGGACTCGGCGCTCGCGGGCTGGCTGGCGCACGCCGCGCCGTCGCTGCGCCGGCTGGCCCCGCCGGGGACGCAGAACCTGCCCGCGGTCGAGCGGCTGGGCCGGGCCAACGTCGCCCAGCAGCTGGAGAACCTGCGTGAGCACCCGGCGGTGCGCCGGGCACTCGACGAGGGGACGCTCGAGCTCGTCGGCATGTACTTCGACATCGCCAGCGCGCAGATCTCCATCCTCGAGGAGGAGACGGGCGGGTTCGTCGACCCGGTGGACGCGCTGACGAAGGCTGCCGCCGGGCGCGCCACGCGCCGGCGTTGGGACACACCGGCGAACGGCAGTCCGGTGACCGTGCCGGCCGCGGCGGCGACACCGCCGAACGGCGGCGGCCGACGTCGCGGCCGGCACGCGTCGACCACCCGGTAGCCGCGCGCGACCCGTCGTGAAGCTACGTCCCCGGCGCCGATGACGCCGTCGGGGACGTGGACGCCGGCGCCGTGCCCGCGGCCGGGTCGGAGTCCGTCGTCGGGCCCGGCGCGGCCGCCGAAGCGTCGCCCGGGGGCGCCGGCCTCGTCCGCGGCGCGTCGGCGGGAGACAGCCGGGCCAGCATCGGCGGCACGTCGGCCGTGTGCAGAACGCCGAGCGTGCGCGTCGACCGGGTCAGCGCGACGTAGAGGTCGTGGGCGCCGCGGGCGGACTCGGTGAGGAGTGTGTCCGGATCGGCGATCAGGACCGTGTCGAACTCCAGGCCCTTGGCCTCGCGCACGCCGAGGACGACCACCGTTGCGGTGAGGGCCGCACCCGGGCCGCTCTCGGCGGTGGGGACGACCGCGCGGACCGCCGCCGTCAGCTCGGCGATCCGCCCGGCGGGAACCAGCACGGCGAGCCGCCCGCCGCCGCTGCCGCCGGCCGTGGGGGAGCCGACCGGGCCGGGCGCGAGCCGGGCGAGTTCGGCGAGGACCGCCTGCCCCACCTGGGCGCCGAGATCGGCCGCGTCGACGCGCAGCCGCCAGGGGCGCTCGCCGACCTCCCGCACCGAGCGCGGCGGCTGCTGCGGCGGGCGCAGCGTGGCCAGCACGTCGGCGGCGACCGCCATGATCTCCGCGGGGGTGCGGTAGTTGACCGTGAGGGTCTCGCGCCGGGCCGGCGCGCCGACGGCCGGGTAGGGCGCAAGGACCCGCTCCCACGACGTCGTCCCGGCGGGATCGCTGGTCTGGGCGACGTCGCCGACGATCGTCATCGAGCGGGTCGGGCAGCGGCGCATCACCATCCGCCAGGCCATCTCGGACAGCTCCTGCGCCTCGTCGACGACCACGTGGCCGAAGGTCCAGGTCCGGTCGGCCAGCGCGCGTTCCGCGACCGTGCGCAGGTCGGCATCCTCATGCCGGTCCGCGAGCCGGGTGGCGTCGATCAGGTCGGTGGCCATCATGATCTCGGGGTCGTCCTCGATGTCCCGGGACAGGATGTCCAGGACGCCCTGGGCGTAGGCGACGCGGGCGACCCGCTCGCGCAGGGCGGCGGCCCGGGCCGCCTGGTCGTCGTCGCCGAGCAGCTCCGCGGCCTCGTCGAGCAGCGGGATGTCCGCGGCGGTCCAGCCGCCCATCGGGCGGGGCCGCGGACGGGCGCCGTCGGGTGCCGGCGCGTCAGCCCCGGCCGTCTCCCCCGCGGCGCCCACCCCTGCGCCGGTGTCGCCGGCTGCGGTCGGGGCGGTGGCGGCGCGCAGCTCACGCAGCCAGTCGTCGTCCGGGTCCGGATCGTCCTCGGCGAGGGGACGGTGCAGCAGGCGGCGCTCGGCGGCGGTGAGCCGCGGCGCGGCGGCGGCGAGCGTGCCGGGGTCGGCGTAGAGCTCGGCGACGAGCTGGTCGGGACTCAGGATCGGCCACAGCTCGGCGAGAGCCGCCTGCACCGCCGGGTCGGCGCGCAGCTCCTGGCGCAGCTGGGCGAGGTCGTCGTCGTCGAGCAGGCTGGTGCCGCCGGAGCCGGCGGGGGCGAGCAGGTCGAAGGCCGCGGGGTCGGCCTCCAGCACCTGCGCGGTGATGGTCTCGGCGGCGTAGCCGTCGGCGACCTGGCGGGCGAGCGCGTCGATCACCGCCCGCACGAAGATCGCGCGCGCGTCGTTGTGCAGCTCGCCGGACTCCCGGGCCAGCGCCCGGGCCCGCGCGCAGGTGCTCCGCTCGAGCAGCAGCAGGCGCTCCTCGGTGTGGATCTCGAAGGTCTGGCCGACCGGCAGCCGCTGGCGGTCGCGCACGGCGGCGGCGATGACGTCGGCGAGCCCGGCCCGCCCCTTGAGCTCCGCGACGGCCGGCTCCTCGGCGCGGCGCACCGTCACCCCCGGGTAGAGGACCTCGACGGTGGCGCTGACGACGCTGGTCTCGCCGAGAGAGGGCAGCACGTTCTCGATGTAGCGCAGGAACGCCTGGTGCGGGCCCACGACGAGCACACCGCTGCGGGCCAGCCGGTCGCGGTGGGTGTAGAGGAGATAGGCGGCGCGGTGCAGGGCGACGGCGGTCTTGCCGGTGCCGGGACCGCCCTGCACGACGAGGACGCCGCGGTGGTCGGAGCGGATGATCCGGTCCTGCTCGGTCTGGATGGTCGCGACGATGTCGCTCATCCGCCCGGTGCGCGCCGCGTTCAGGGTGGCGAACAGCGCCGGCTCGCCGACCAGCTCCGCCGGGGTGGAGCCGGGCGCGGCGCCGGGCGCGCGGGAGCCGGTCTCGAAGACGTCGTCCTCCAGCCCGGTGACGTCGCGCCGGCGGGTCGCGATGTGCCGGCGGCGGCGCACGCCGAGGCGCACGGCGCCGGTCGCCGCGTAGAACGGCCGGGCCGCCGGGGTGCGCCAGTCGATCAGGAGGGGCTCGTAGTCGGCCGCCTCGTCGAAGATGCCCAACCGCCCGATGTAGCGCCGCTCGCCGTCGTCGAAGTCGAGCCGGCCGAAGCACAGGCCGTTCTCCGCGGCCCGGATGCGGGCGAGGGTGGCGGCGCAGTCGGCGCTGGCCGCGTCCCGTTCGAAACGGGCTCTGGGAAGGCTCTCGTGCTGTCGGAGAACGCCGCGCAGCCGCGTCGTGGTACGGCGGCGCAGCTCGTCGAGTCGGTCGTAGAGAGCGGAGACGTACGCCTGCTCGGACCCAATGTCCTCTATTGACAAACCGGCCACATCCCTGCTATTGTGACGCCGCTTTCCGTGTCCTGTGTTCAGTCCCGACAGGAAGTCTAGCCGGGAAGCCCAGTGGGTCCGCCGTGGGCTTACCTGGAGCGATGGTGCCGGTGGCCGGTGCCTGCTCGGTAAGCTTGGCGGTCGGTAATGAAGACGGGGCCCGGCGGGGGAGATTTCCCGCGCTTCTGGATGACGGCGGTCCAGAAATCCGGGTCTTCCTGTGGACCGGTATATCCCGGCCCGGGGCGCCGTCGACAGACGAGAAAACCGTGGATTCCCGGGAATGCCCCCGGAAGACCATGCGGACACCGCTGAAAACGACGTGCGCGCCAGGACGGGCGCGCACACTGCGCATCGTGGAGAACGAGATCGCGGGCGGCGGCCCGATTCCCACCCCTCGCGAGCCCCCGGCCTCGACGGCCGACGCCCCGCCCGCCGGTGACCCGCCGGCGGAACGCGCGGCGCAGGCGGCGCGGACGGCGGGTGAGCGGGACACGGTGCTCACCTACGGGCGGGTGGACGAGAACGCCGTGCGGTCGTGGGAGCGCCAGGAGCGCACGCTGCAGCGCACCGGCGTCCGCACGATGGCGCGGCGGCTGCCGGGGCTGCTGCGGCTGGCCTGGTCGGTGGCCTGGGAGGCCGACCGCGCCGGCCTCGTCGTCATGGTCGTGCTGCGGGTGCTCGCCGGGGTCGTGGAGGCGCTCGGCCTGCTCGCCGTCGCCGGCGCACTGACGGCGGTGCTGCGCGACGGCCCAACCCCGCAGCGGCTGCGTGACGCCGTGCCCGCGGTGATCCTCGTCGTCGCGGCCGGCGTGGCGCGCAGCGGGCTGGCGGCGGCGACCAGCCTGATCCAGGCCCGCCTCGGCCCCCGGGTGGACCGGGCGAGCCTCGTCCGGCTGCTCGACCTGGCCACCCGCACGTCGGTGATGGCCTTCGACGACCCGACGTTCGTCGACGACCTGGAGGCCGCAGAGCGGGGCGCGGCCAGCGGGCGCCAGCTCGTCGACAACGCCATCGAGGTGCTCACCGCGGCGATCCGCATCGCCGCGGCCGGCGGTGTGCTCGGCGTGCTGCACCCCGCGCTGCTGCCGCTGCTGGTGCTCTCGATCCTGCCGGACGGCTGGGCGTCCCTGCGCTCGGCGCGCCTCGCCCATGCCTCGTGGCTGCAGCGGCTGCCCCAGGTGCGGCGGCAGTGGATGCTCCGCTACCGGATGACCGACCGGGACTGTGCCGCGGAGATCCGGTCGTTCGGCCTCGGGCCCTTCCTGCTCGGCGAGTACACGGCGCTGGCCCGCGAGCAGGAGGCCGAGCAGGTGCGCGTCGGGCGCGGCCAGGCGCGCTACCGGCTGACCGGCGAGGCGATCTCGGGGCTCGCGCTGGGCCTCGTCTACGGCGTCCTCGTCGCCCTGCTGGACGCGGGCGTCATGCCGCTGGCCGCGGCCGGCACCGCGGTGCTGGCCATCCGCACCGGGCGCGGCGCGATGGAGTCGGCGCTGACAACCCTCAACAGCGCCTACGAGAACTTCCTCTACTTCGGCGAGTACCGGTCGTGGATCGCCCAGGCCGAGGAGCGGGTGCCCGAGGAACGCACTCCCCGCGCGCCCGGCGCGCCGGCGCTGATCCGTGCCGAGAACGTCACCTACACCTACCCGCGCACCGACAAACCGGCGCTGCGGGGCGTCACCATCGAGCTGCGCCGCGGCGAGGTCGTCGCCCTCGTCGGCGTGAACGGCAGCGGCAAGTCGACGTTGGCGAAGGTCGTCGCCGGCCTGTACGAACCGGACGGCGGCGCGGTGACCTGGGACGGGGTCGACCTCGCCGCCGTCGATCCGGACAGCGTCCGCGAGCGCATCGCCGTGATCCCGCAGGACTACACGCAGTGGCCGATGTCCGCCCGGATGAACATCGCCGTCGGCCGGGTCGGGCGGCTGCGCGCGGACGGCCCGGACAGCGTCGTGCCCGCCGCCCGGGCGACCGGCGCCGACGAGGTCATCGAGGGCCTGCCGCACGGCTACGACACGTCGCTGGCCCGCCAGTACACCGCCGGCCATGATCTGTCCGGCGGTCAGTGGCAGCGCATCGCCTGTGCGCGGGCCGTCTACCGGGACGCGCCGCTGCTCATCGCCGACGAGCCGTCGGCCGCCCTCGACGCCCGCGCCGAGCAGACCCTGTTCACCCTCATCCGCGAGCTCGGTCACGACCGCACGGTGCTGCTGATCACCCACCGCCTGGCGAGCGTCCGCTCCGCCGATCGCATCTACGTGCTCGACGGGGGCGTCGTCGTCGATCAGGGCGACCACGAGGACCTGATGACCCGGCCCGGCATCTACCGGGACCTGTTCACCCTGCAGGCCAGCCAGTTCGTCGACACGACGTCTGGTGACCCGTCAGCCGCGTGATGACCTGGGCCGTGTGCGCAGTTGTGACCTTCCCGGCCATGCGTGGGAACGGGTCCTCCTGTGAAGATCACAACTCGAGTCGCGACCTAGGTGCAGACGCTGTCGGGGTGACCGAAGCCGGGCTGGGCGAGATCGAAGTCGACGGTGGCGGCGCCGCGGACGTTGAAGCGGTCCAGCACGCACCGGTGGCCGGTGGCCTGGTCCAGCACGGTGATGCGCTGCGAGCCGGCGTAGAGCGGGGTGCTGGCCCAGGTCGGCGCGCCGGTGCCGGCGTACACGGCGAACGAGGAGATCGGGTGGCCGCTCGACGAGCGGGCCGCCCCGCCGAAGACCTGGATCGACACCCGGCCGGGCGCGGGCGGCCGGCCGGCGACCGTCAGCCGTCCGGACAGGCGCGCCGTGTTCGGGTCGGCGAGCGTCGTCAGCGCGATCCGGCCGATGTCGGCCGCGTAGGTCCAGCCGTTGGCGTGCCGGGTGAAGCGGTCCACGTAGAAGCGGGAGTGGACGTACTCGGCGTCGTGGCGGGGATCCGGGTAGAACTCGAACGACAGCCCCGCGGTACGCGCCCCCCAGCCGGTCGCCAGGCTGCCGCCGTGCAGCAGGTCGGGCTGGGCGTTGCCCACGAAGTAGCCGAGCGGGAAGACCAGCCCGCCCCCGGCGGGGAACCGGGTGTAGGTGGCGTAGCTGCCGCGTTCCTGGCAGGCGGCGACGAAGGTGTCGCCGCCGCGGGTGCGCGGGTCGTAGTGCTGGCAGGGCAGGTACGGGCGCGCGGTCGAGCCGAGGACGAGGTCGACGCCCACCGCGCCGCCGACCGGGATCGGCCCGCCGCCCCGGCCGGTCAGCCCCTGGAACGGGACGGCCACTCCGTTGCCTCGCGACGGATCGCCCGGGTAGCCGGTGGTGTCCGCCGCGCCCGCCGACGACGGCAGCACGGTCACGACCGCGAGCGCCGCCGCGACGACGCCGACCAGCCGGGACGTCAGACCGCGTGCCGTGCGCGTCACCGCGCCGCCCACGGCGATGCCGTCCGCGCCGTCCGCGCCGTCCGTGGCCGTGCTGCCCGCCGCGTGCCGTGCGCCGCCGTGGACTCTGCGCCGCCATCGGTCGCGCACCACCGTCATCCCTGCCTCCGTTCGTCTGCGCGGCGGTCCGGAGCGGCCCGCCGTGATCACAGCAAACACAATCAGAGGAGGGTGAAGCGGATGATTTGCCCACCTGACACCAAGCTGTCGCCGGATCGTCGGTGCCGCCGGGGCGGCCCTGGCGGGCGACGAGGGTGGGTGGACGCGGGAGAGGCGGATCGACGGCAGGTGCGGGCGGTGCGCGGGAAGACGCCACCGATGAGCTGGGCCGTCGGGTGGTCGGTCGCGTGTGCGCTGGGAGAGTGGGAGTTTGTCATGTATGACTGATATCGAGCGGTTTGAGGTTCCTCGGCGGATCGCGGCCACGCCCGCGGCGGTGTTCGCGGTGCTGCGTGACCCGGCGGGGCACGTCGCGATCGACAGCTCCGGAATGCTCCAGTCGGCCGAGGGCGCGCCCGTGTCGGCCGTCGGCGACAGCTTCGTCGTGCACATGGACCGGGAGGCGCTGAACGACCGCCCGATCGGCCGCTACGACGTGACCGTGACGATCACCCAGTTCACCCAGGACGCCCACCTCGAGTGGACGGTCACCGGCGAGGGCTTCCCGCCGATCGGCCACCGCTACGGCTACCTGCTCGCGCCGGCCGACGGCGGCACCCTGGTCACCTCGTACTACGACTGGAGCGACGTCCGCGCGTCGTGGCGCGAGCGCGGGGTCTTCCCGGTGATCCCGGAGGCCGCGCTGCGGGCGACCCTCGGCATCCTCGCGCGCACCGTCGAGCGGCCCACCGCGGTCTGACCCCGCGCCCGCCACCCCACCGCCCCACCGTTCCCGCCGGTCCGCCACCCCTGGGCCGGCGGTGCGGTCGATACGCCCCGTTATGACGCCCCGAGTTGTGGCGCTGTTTTCCGTGTGGCGACCGCCACTTTCCACGGAAAACGCGCAGGTCACGTCAGGGTACCGGATGACTCTCCCCAAGATCCCGTAATTGCCCTTTTACAGATGGTGAATGATCTGTCTGTGCTGGGCGCACTTGTGACGAGCTGCGAGGGGTGTGGCTTTATGAGGCTTGGGTCACGTATGCGAGGGTCTGTGGATGCGCCCGTTTCGACGCTCCATCGCCGGTGGAATAGCCCTGTGCGCCGCCGTCGTGATGTCCGCGTGTGGCAGTGACTCCACCGGATCCGACGCGAAGCCGCACGGCGTCGTCATCACCGTGATCGCTCCCACCAAGTCCATACCCCCCACCTTCCCGGACGTCATCGCCGGGGCGAAGGCCGCCGCGACCGCCGTCAACGCCAAGGGCGGAATCGGCGGCAGGCAGATAGAGATCCAGGCCTGCAACGACAACAACAATCCGAACGACGCGGCGAAGTGCGCGCGCCAGGCGGTCGCCGACCACTCGGTCGCGGTCGCGGGCTCCTTCACCGACTTCGGGTCGTCGATCGTCCCGATCCTCGCCCGCAGCGGGATCCCGTACCTGGGCTTCGGCGCGACGACACCGACCGAGTACGCCTGCGCCACGTGCTACCCCATCGACGCCGGCAGCGTGCTGGCGTTCGCGGGTCTGCCGGGGGCGCTGCGGTCCCAGGGCGCGAAGACGGTGACGACGGTCACCGTCGACCTGGCCGCGGCGGCGGCCAACGTGAAGGGCGTCGAGGCCGCGGCGAAGGCCGCCGGCCTGCAGACCATGAGCGCGGTGAAGGTCGCCGCGACCTCGACGGACCTCGCCCCCGCCGTCCAGGCGGTGGTGCGGACCAAGGCGGACGCGGTGGTCGTGATCCTCTCGCACGAGCTGACGCTGTCGTTCATCAAGGCCGCCGACCAGGCCAAGGCGCCGTTCACGATCGGGGTCGTCGACGGCGCGGTGCAGTCCTCGGTGTCGAAGATCCGTGGCACCGCCGACGACAAACTGATGCTCGTGGGCGCCTACCCGCCGGTGGACGACACGGCGGCGTACCCGGGCCTTGCCCGGTACAAGGCCGAGCTGGACGCAGCGGTCAAGGGCGGCGACTCCGACGCCGCCCTGCGTAGCTCCTCCAGCCTGCGCGCCTGGCTCGCGGTGCACGTGGTGGCCCAGGTGGCCGGGAAGATCTCCGGGGACATCACCGCGGCGTCGCTGAACGGCGCGCTCAGGACGGCCAAGGACGTGGACCTGTTCGGCATCCTGCCGCCGTGGACGCCGTCGGCGAAGGGCCACGTGCCCGGGTTCGACCGGGCGAGCAGCGCCCGGGTCTTCTTCATGCGGCTCAATGACGGAAAGTTCAGCCTGGCCAAGCCGATCACCGGCGTCGACCTGAACTCCGGCAAGCCCCTCTGAGGCTCGGGTAGGCCCCCGGCGGGCCGGCGGGAAGAGCGGCGACACCGGCCCGCCGCCCGTCGCGGGGCACTGATCGCGAGAAGATTGTCCATGAAGATCTAGAAAAGCTAGACGAATGTGTCCTGACCTGCGTAGCGTGTGGCGCTCTGAGAGGCAGATCACATACGGAGGGGTTCTGGATGCGCCTGTTACGCCGCGCCACCGTGGGTGGTGTCGCCGTCTGTGCCGCAGTTGCCGCGATCACGGGATGTGGTAGCAGCGGTTCCGGGGGGACGGCCGCGAAGCCGAAGGACGGGGTGGTGTTGACAGTCATCATTCCCACTGTCTCCACACCTCCGACGTTCCCGTATGGCGTCTCGGCGGTGAAGGCGGCCGCGGCGGCCGTGAACGCCAAGGGCGGGATCAACGGCAAGCAGATCGAGATCAAGGTCTGCAACGAGAACAACAACCCGAACGACGCGGTCAAGTGCGCGCGCCAGGCGGTGGCGAACCACTCGGTGGCCGTCGTCGGCTCGTTCTCCACCTCGGGTCACCAGATCACCCAGACGCTGTCCAAGGCCGGGATCCCGCTGGTCGGGTTCAACCCGATCACACCGGCCGACTACGCCTGCGCCACCTGCTACGGCTTCGACGCCGGCAGCACGCTGGCCTTCGCCGGACTGCCCGGGGCGCTGCGCGCCTCCGGCGCCAAGACGGTGACCACGCTCAGCCTCGACCTCGCCTCCGCCGCCGCGAACGTCGCCGCGGTCGAGCAGGCCGCCAAGGCCGCCGGTCTGCGGACCGCCGCCGTGGTGAAGGTCGGTGCGACCTCGACGGACCTGGCGCCCGCCGTCCAGGCGGTCGTGCAGTCCAGGGCGGACGCGGCGGTCTCGGTCCTGCCGGCCGAGCAGACCCTCGCCTTCATCAAGGCGGCCGACCAGGCCAGGGCGCCGTTCACCTTCGGCGTCGTCGACGGGCAGATCCAGTCCGTCCTGTCGCAGATCCACGGGTCGCAGGATGACCACCTGCTGGTCGTCGGCGCTTACCCGCCGCTCGACGCGACCGCCAGGTACCCGGGACTCAAGCAGTTCGCCGCCGAGCTCGACGCGCAGGGCAGGACCGGCGACAAGGACGCCGCCACCCGCGACTCCTCCAGCGTGCGGGCCTGGCTGTCCGTGCACGCCGTGGCCCAGGTCGCCGCCGGGATCACCGGGGACATCACCTCGACCTCGCTGAACGACGCCTTCAAGACCGCGAAGAACATCGACCTGTACGGCATCCAGCCGGCCTGGACCCCGTCCGCGAAGGGCCACGTGCCTGGCTTCGAGCGGGTCAGCAACGCCCGGGTCTTCTTCATGCGGCTCAGCGACGGAAAGTTCAGCGAGGCCAAGCCGATCGCCGGCATCGACCTCAACGCCGGAAAGCCGTTCTGACGCGGTGACGAGCGCGCTCGCCCGTCAGTAAGGGGCGGCCGGGCGGGGTGTCGATCACCCGCCCGGCCGTCGAGCCGTGCGCCCCGGTCAGCTCATCAGGTCGAGTACGGTCTCGGCGGGCAGGTCCTCCAGCAGGAAGCGCCCGACGGCGGCCAGGTGGCGGTGCCAGTACTCCTCCGCCTCCGCCTCCGTTCCCTCCCGCAGCGTGGCGATCAGCCGGCGGTGGCTGCGATGCGTGCGGGACCGCTGCTGCAGGGAGTCCCCCGACTGGCGCCGGGACTGCACCGAGCTCGCGGTGGCCGTGCCGATGATGTTGTAGAGCATGCGGATGAGCAGGTCGAGCGTCGGGCTGCCGGCGAGCTCGACGACGGCGAGGTGGAAGGCCCAGTCGGCGTCGAAGAACGCCACGTCCTGGTCCTGGCCGAGGGCCGCCTCCTCGTCGCGCAGGATCTCCTCGAGCCGCTGCAGGGCCTGCGCGGACCCGCGCGCCGCGACCATGCCCGCGGCCTTCGACTCCAGGACGGCCCGCACCGCGTAGACGTCGCGCAGCGTCGCCCGCCGGTACTGGAGGATGGCGCCGGCGTAGCGCGCGGCGGCGGCCGGATCGGGTACCTGCACCCGGGCGCCGCCGTTGGTGCCGCGCCGGATCTGGATGAGCTGCTCGGCCTCGAGGATGCGGAACGCCTCGCGCAGGGTCGGCTTGGACACGCCGAACTGTGCGGAGAGCGCGGCCTCGCCGGGAAGGGTCGCGCCGGGTAGTAATTCACCGACCACGATCTGTCTGCGCAACTGCGAGGCGACGATCTCGCAGGCCTTCGGTGCTCGTACCTGTGCGACCGCCATCGCAAGGCCTCCCGTCCTACGGGTCCGCAGGCGGGAGCGTGCCGGCCGGACGCCATGAGTGTGAAAGATCAGTTCACTGTTTTCCCTCGCAGTGTAGTGCGTGACGAATCACATTGTGTGCTATGTCACGCAACGTAGATGGGCAGTTGCGGAGTTTTCACCATTTTGGGGGGATCGAGCCCCTCATGTCCCGAGTGCCGCAGCTGACCCCGTCTTCCCCGATTTGGTGGCGCCCGGTACGGTCCGGGGCCAAGCTGGCGACCACGACGCGGATGGGCGTGGAACCCGGCTGGGGCGTGCTCCCCGCGTCGGGGGAGCGCACCCGGCGGGCGAGCGTCGCGGGCGGTGTACGGGGTGAGGGGGCTGGGCTCGCGGCGGGCGAGGCGCGGGCGCCCGGATCCAGGCAACGTCAGCAAAGTATTTAAAAGAGCTAGACGTATGCTGATGCGTCGCGTATGGTTTGTTGCTCTGAGAGGCAGATCACATTGGAGGGGTTCTGGATGCGCGTTCTGCGTCGCGTCACCGCCAGCGGGATGGCGTTATGCGCCGCTGCGGTCGCGTTCACCGCGTGTAGTAGCGACAGCTCGGGTAGTGGGGGTAAACCGAGCGACTCCGTGGCACTCACGGTGATCGCTCCGACCAACTCCAAGCCCCCGAACTTCCCGGAGCTGATCGCGTCGGCGAAGGCGGCCGCGACCGCGGTCAACGCCAAGGGCGGGATCAAGGGCAAGCAGATCGAGATAAAGACCTGCAACGAGAGCAACAACCCGAACGACGCGACCAAGTGTGCGCGCCAGGCGGTGGCGAACCACTCGGTCGCCGTGGTGGGTTCGTTCTCCACCTACGGCCAGCAGGTCACCCAGATCCTCGCGGGCGCGGGGATCCCGTACATCGGCTTCAACGGGGCCACGCCGGCCGAGTACGCCTGCTCCACCTGCTACGAGTTCGACGCCGGCAGCACGCTGGTCTTCGCCGGCCTGCCGGGCGCGCTGCGCGCCTCGGGCGCGAAGACCGTCCAGCCCATCGCTCTGGACCTGGCCGCGTCCGCCGCGAACGTCGCCGGAGTCGAGCAGGCGGCCAAGGCCGCCGGTCTGCGGACCCTGCCGGCGGTGAAGGTCGGCGTCACCTCGACGGACCTGGCGCCCGCCGTCCAGGCCGTCATCCAGTCCAAGGCCGACGCGGCCGTGTCGATCCTGCCCACCGAACTGACGCTCGCCTTCATCAAGGCGGCCGACCAGGCCAAGGCGTCGTTCACCTTCGGCGTCGTCGACGGGCAGATCCAGTCGGGCGTGTCCCAGATCCACGGCACGCAGGACGACCACCTGCTGGTCGTCGGCGCGTACCCGCCGGTCGACGCGGACGACAAGTACCCGGGCATCGCCCAGTACAACCGTGAGCTGGACGCGGCCGTGAAGGCCGGCGACAAGGACGCCAGCATCCGCAACTCCTCGGGCCTGCGTGCGTGGCTCACCGTGCACGTGGTGGCCGAGGTGGGCGCCGGGATCACCGGGGACGTCAGCGCGTCGTCGCTGAACACCGCGTTCAAGAGCGCCAAGGACGTCGACCTGCTCGGCATCCTGCCGAAGTGGACGCCGTCGGCCAAGGGCACGATCCACGGCTTCGACCGGGTGAGCAGCGCCCGGGTGTTCTTCCTGCGGCTGGGCGACGGCAAGTTCACGGCGGCCAAGCCGGTCGCCGGTGTCGACCTGACCTCGGGCAAGCCCTTCACCGACTGACCCCGGGGGCCGGGTTCACGCCCGGCCCCCTCCGACCCGGCGGGTGGCGTGGCGGAGCAGGTAGCCGCCACGCCACCCACCCATAACCAGGGGTGCGCGCCAACGACGTCGCGTACCCCGTCCCCCCTGTCGATCCACCGGGCGCCGCGCGACGGCGTCCGCCGCAATCCCACCGGAGCGCGTCGTGCAGGAGTTCTTCCAGTTCGCCCTCTTAGGGCTGGGCGGCGGTGCCATCGTCGCGCTGCTCGCGCAGGGCATCGTTCTCATCTACCGGGGCTCCGGCGTCGTCAACTTCGCTCACGGTGCCTTCGCCCTCGCCGGTGCGTACATCGTCTACGAGCTTCGGACCAAGCACGGCTGGCCCGCCGTGCCGGCGATGGTCGTCTCGGCGATCGTCGCGGCGCTGTTCGGCGTGCTGGTACAGGTCCTCATCATGCGGCCGCTGCGCACGGCGCCGCCGCTGTCGCGGGTCATCGCGACCCTCGGCGTGCTGGCCACCATCCAGTCGATCGCGACCATCCGGTACGGCGGCACCAGCCTCGTGCAGGTCACCTCCTCGCTACCGTCCTCCGGTGTCAAGATCATCGGTGTGAACGTCGGCCAGGACCGGCTGTGGCTGCTGGCGATCGCCGTCGTGGTCACGGTCGTCGTCTGGGCGGTCACCCGGTTCACCACGCTGGGGCTCGCCATCTCCGCCTCCGCCGCCAACGAGCGGGCCGCGGCGACGCTCGGCTGGTCGCCCAACTTCCTCGCCTGCCTCACCTGGGCGTTCGGCGGCGCGATCGCCTCGATGGCCGGATCGCTGGTCGCGCCGATCACCGGCCTGTCGGTCGTCACGTTCTCGATGCTGCTCATCGCCGCTCTCGCCGCCGCTCTGCTGGGCGGCTTCTCGTCGATGCCGCTGGTGCTGCTCGGCGGGCTCGTCATCGGCATCACCCAGAGTGAGTTTACGAACTATGTGAAACTGACCGGCGCCGTCGACACTGTGCCGTTTGTCGCTATCATTCTCGTTCTCATCGTGCGGGGTCGGTCGCTTCCGCTGCGTAGCTTCGTGAGCGAGCGGCCCGCCGTCGCCAGCAGCGGCCGCCTCAACCCGTTCCTCGTGATCGGCCTGGCCGCGGTGGCGATCGTGCTGGAGCTCGCCGTGCTGCCGGACGACTGGCTGCAGGCAGTGACGATCTCGCTCACGTTCGGCCTGTTCGCGCTGTCCGTCATCGTCCTGACCGGCTGGGCCGGGCAGCTCTCGCTCGCTCAGATCGCCCTCGGCGGCGTCGGCGCGCTCGGGACCGGCCTGCTCGTCGCGAAGAGCGGCTGGCCGTTCATCCCCGCGCTGATCGCCGGCATCGCCATCGCCGTCGTCGGCGGTCTGCTGTTCGCGCTGCCGGCCCTGCGCACCCGCGGCATCAACCTCGCGGTCGTGACGTTCGGCCTCGGCTTCGCCGTCCAGCAGATGGCCTTCCAGCGCTCCGGCTGGACGGGCGGCGCCGACGGCCTCGCGGTCGGCGCGCAGAAGGTGTTCGGCTTCGACATCGACCCGCTGGTCAAGCCGGCGAACTACGCGGTGTTCTGCGTCGTCTGTCTCACGCTCGCGACCGTGGTCGTCGCCAACATCCGCCGCGGCCGCACCGGCCGGCGGATGCTCGCGGTGCGCACCAACGAGCGGGCCGCGGCCGCGCTCGGCATCAGCGTCTTCAGCACCAAGCTGTACGCGTTCGCGGTCTCCGCCGGTGTCGCGGGCCTCGCCGGCGTGCTGCTGGCGTTCCAGTCCTACAACATCGTGTACGGCATCACGTTCGACCCGTTCTCCTCGGTCAACGTCGTGCTGATCGCCGTGATCGGCGGCCTCGGCTACCTGTCCGGCCCGCTCTACGGCTCGCTGCTGGTGACCGGCGGTGTCGGCAGCCTGGTGATCCTCAACATCTTCGGCGAGGGCACCAACCTGGCGTGGATCAACCTGTTCGGCGGCATCGTCCTGCTCCTGACGCTGCTGACCAACCGCAACGGCATCGCCCACGCCAACAGGGAGACGGCCCAGCGCCTGCGTCGTCTTCTCGGTGCCCGCCGCCAGCCCGCCGCGGCGACCGCCGGCGCCACCGCCTCGCCTGACACCACCGCCTCGCCCAACACCACCGCCTCGCCTGACAGCACCGCGTCCGCCCAGGCCAGCCCGTCCGCCGGCGCGACCACCGCGGAGCCGGCCGAGCCGCTGCGCCACCGGGTCACGCCGCGCACCCTCACCGTGCGGGGCCTGACCGTCCGCTTCGGCGGGGTCGTCGCCGTGAACAACGTCGACATCACGGTCCGGCCCGGCGAGGTCGTCGGCCTGCTCGGCCCGAACGGCGCTGGCAAGACCACGCTCATCGACGCGATCACCGGTTTCGTCAACGCCGCCGGTGAAGCCACCCTGGATGACCAGCGCCTGCACGGTCGGTCCCCGTCCGCCCGCGCGCGCACCGGCCTCGCCCGCTCCTTCCAGTCGCTGGAGCTGTTCGAGGACATCTCCGTGCGCGACAACCTGGTCGCCGCCTCCGACGACCAGAACAAGCGGGTCATGGCGACCGACCTGGTGTGGCCGGGCCGGATCTCGATGACCGACGCCGCCACGGCCGCGGTCGCCGAACTGGAGCTCGCGGAGTACCTCGACTCCAAGCCGGACGACCTGCCCTACGGTGTCCGCCGCCAGGTGGCCATCGCCCGCGCGGTCGCCGCGGCGCCGTCGGTCCTGCTGCTCGACGAGCCGGCCGCCGGCCTCGACGAGCACGAGAGCCGGGAGCTCGGCCACCTCATCCGCCGCCTGGCCGACGAGTGGGGGATGGGCATCCTGCTCGTCGAGCACGACGTCGCGATGGTGATGCGCACCGCGGACCGGGTGGTGGTGCTGGAGTTCGGCAAGAAGATCGCCGACGCCACGCCGGCCGAGGTCCGTAACGACCCGGCCGTCATCGCCGCCTACCTCGGCACCGCCACGCCGGACGACGACGACGACGCCGACGCCCCCGCCGCGGCGCTGCCCGTCCCCTCTGCCGAGACGGTCAGCTCTGAAGCTGTCAGCTCCGAAGCCGTCAGCTCCGAAGCCGCGCCGGTCGAGGTGACGCCCGCCGAGGCGACGCCCACTGCGGATGAGCCCGCCGGGCCGGCGGAGGCATCCGCCTCGGAACCCGCTCCGGCTGACGCCGCTCCGGTCGACGCCGCGGAGACCGAGTCCGCGGAGACCGAGTCCGCGGAGACCGGCGCCGCGGAGACCGAGTCCGCCGAGACCGAGTCCGCCGCCACGGCGCGGACCGCGGGCGACAAGTCCGAGGTCGTGACGACCTCGACCGAGGCGGCGCCCGCGACCGCCGAGGAGGCCAAGCCCGTGCCGGCGACGCCCAACGGCAGCCATTCCGCGAAGCCCGCCGTCGCGGAGGGGGCGACGAACACCGCCTCCGTGCCCGAGGATGGGGCGAACGGGGCGACCGCCGGCCAGTCCGCCGGGGATCGTTCCGGGGCGCAGGTCGGAGCCGAGAGCGTTCCGGGTGGACAGGGGGCGCGTCCTGACCGCGGACCCGAGCGTCCCGGACGGGCGGCAGGCCGCGCGCGGTCGCGAGAGGAAGGACAGACGACATGACTGCACTGGTTGAGGCGAGGAAGCTGTGCGCCGGCTACCAGGGTGTTCCCGTGGTCCGGGATCTCGACCTCACGGTCGAGCCCGGTGAGGTGGTGGCGCTGCTCGGGCCGAACGGCGCCGGCAAGACCACCACGCTGCTGACCCTCGCGGGTGAGCTGCGGCCGATCTCGGGGGACCTTCTGGTCGACGGGGAGCCCAGCAAGGCGCCGTTACACAAGCGGGCGGGTGGCGGGCTCGGGTTCGTCCCGGAGGAACGGTCGATCTTCATGTCGCAGACGACGGCGGAGAACCTCCGAGTCGGCCGCTGCGACGTCGACCGGGTCCTGGAGCTCTTCCCCGAGCTCAAGCCCAAGCTGAAGACCACCGCCGGACTGCTGTCCGGTGGTGAGCAGCAGATGCTGTCGCTCGGGCGGGCCCTGGCCCGCGGCCCCCGGCTGCTGCTCGCCGACGAGCTCTCGCTCGGCCTCGCCCCGCTCGTCGTCGCCCGGCTGCTCGCCGCCGTGCGCGCGGCGGCGGACACCGGCGTCGGCGCGCTGCTCGTCGAGCAGCACGTCCGCAAGGTGCTCGAGGTCGCCGACCGGGTGTACGTGCTGCGCCGCGGCGTCGTCGACTTCGCCGGCACCGCCACGGAGGCCAAGGCCCGGCTCAGCGAGCTGGAGGGCAGCTACCTCTCCGGCGGCGCCGCGGACGACGGCGCCGAGCCCCTGGCGACATCGGCCTGAGCGAGGCCGGCCTGAGCTGGCACCACGAACGCCCGGCGGTGACTCCCGCCGGGCGTCCGTGCGTCCGGGATGGTCGAGACGACGGACTATCGCCGAAGCATGTCGAGCGAGACGTGCCACAGGCGGGTGGCTGAGGCCGGGTCGAGGGCATACGCGGCGACGCCGTTGCGGGCGCCGAGGACGCCGGTCTCCGCCTCGTGGCAGTCCTCGAAGTAGCGCCCGGTCACGCCCTCGACGAGTGGGGACGCGGCGAGCAGCACCGAGGTCGCCGCGCCCTGCTCCACCGACTTCCAGCGCAGCGGCGGCGCGCTCGTACCGTCGCCCGAGGTCCTGGCGGCTGCCGCCCGCAGACGCTCCAGGTCCTCCTCGGAGACGTAACGCTGCAGGTTCGTGCGAATGCCGCCGGGCATGAGCGCGCCCGCGACGATCCCGTCGTCGGCCCAGCGCCGGGCGGCCTCGACGGCGAACAGCACGTTGGCCGTCTTCGACTGCCCGTACGCCGACCACGGCTCGTAGTCGCGGTGCAGGAAGTGGATGTCGTCGAAGACGACGGGGGAGTTGTGGTGGGCGCTGGAGCTCACCGAGACGACCCGTGCTCCTCCGGCCGCGGCCAGTGCCCGGTGCAGGCCGGTCGCCAGGGCGAAGTGGCCCAGATGGTTCGTGGCGAACTGGAGCTCGAAGCCCTCGGGCGTGCGCCGCAGTGGCGCGGCCATAATGCCCGCGTTGTTCACCAGGATGTGCAGCGGACCCTCCCAGCGGTGGGCGAACGCCGCCACCGACGCCTGGTCCGCCAGGTCGAGGCGTTCGACGGCCACCCGCGTCGGGGCGCCGGTCGCCGGCCGCCCGAGGCCGGCACTGATCTCGGCGGCCACCCGTTCGCCCGCCTCGACGTCGCGCACGGCGAGGGTGACCCGGGCGCCCGCGGTGACGAGGGCCCGGGCCGTCTCGACGCCGATGCCGGACGCACCGCCGGTCACGACGGCCCGCTGGCCGGTGAGGTCCACCCCGGCGATCACCTCGGCGGCGGTCGACGTGGCGGTGAACGGCGTAGTGATCAGATCGGTCATGGCGGCGTGCCCCTCTTCACTTCTCCGTCGGCGGCGGCCGAGTCGCGGCCGCGCTACGGGGAGACAAGTGGAGAATCCTCCGGTTCATTCCCCGTCAGACCGGACGTGCCGCACCCGCGCCGTCAGCCGGGCCGGTTCGTCGGCCGGAATCACCCCCCGGCAGCTCGCGCAGAGGATCGTCCCGGACGGGGCGCCGGTCCCCGAGTCCGGCTGGCCGGGCGCGGCGTGGGACGACGAGGGAGGCGCGGTGTGGGGAGGCACACCCGGGACCGATCGCGGACGACGTCCTGCGGCATCCGATGAGCTGGGCGGCCATTGTCCCCCACGGCGCCTGACCGGCCCCCGCGCGTCCCGTCGACGCCGGGCGGAGACCCGCCCGGGGAGCGGCACGAACGTCCACCGTAAAGTCAAAGTGGGCTTTTTCGTGTCCTTTCCAGACGAGGGGGAGTCGGTGGCGACGACAGATGGGCAGGCCGGTGGCGCGCGGGGATGGTGGACCTCGGTCGCGCCGAGGCCGACTCCGGTCGACCTGGCGATCGACCAGCCGCATCCGGCTCGCATGTACGACTACCTGCTCGGCGGAAAGGACAACTTCCCCGCCGATCGGGAGACCGCGGAACGGGCCCTCGGTGCGTTCCCCCGCGCCCGCGCCGCCGCCCGGCAGAACCGCGCCTTCCTGCTGCGCGCCACCCGCCACCTGGCCGAACACCAGGGCGTCCGCCAGTTCCTCGACATCGGCACGGGGATGTTTGTCGAAATATACTGAACGTATGGTGATTGCGGCGGACGGCGGTACACGTTCCACTCTTCCTGACCTTGCCTTTCACACGAGCCACGGGAACGTCGCGTTGTCGTTGACGACGTTCAGTGGTCGCAGGTGGGGTCTGTATCTGCGGATCTCTGATGATGCGAAGAAGGACGAGAAGGGTGTCGGTCGTCAGGAGACCGACGAGCGTGCGTGGGTTGCATCGGTCGGGGGCATTGTCGAGCAGGTTTACAGCGAGAACGACACGTCCGCGTTCAAGAAGAAGCGTCTACGCCTCCCCGATGGCACGGTGGTGTGGCGGGTGGTGCGTCCTCTGTGGCAAAAGATGCTTGCCGATCTGCGTTCCGGTGCCATTGAAGGTGTGGTGGTGTACGACCTCGACAGGCTTGCGCGTGATCCCCGCGACCTGGAAGACGCGATTGAGATCGTGGAGCATCACCGTTACCCGGTGGTGGGCCTGACCGGCGGTTTTGATCTGCTGACGGACAACGGCCGGTTCGCGGCCCGGATCCTGGTTGCCAGCGCGAACAAGGCGTCCGCGGACACCGCGCGGCGGGTGACCCGTACACACCTGGACTTGCAGGCGGAGGGGTCGACGGGATCCGGGCCGCGCCCGTTCGGATGGAACGAGGACCATGCCACGCCGCACCCGGTCGAGGCCCCGATCGTGCGGCAGATCTGCCGGGACGTCGCCGAGGGCATCCCGGTGGACGCCGTCGTCAAGGGCCTTAACGCCCGGGGGATCACGGGGACCCGCGGAGGGGCATGGCGGGTGAGCACGCTCAAGCCGTACTTGCGCAACCCGCGGCTGTGCGGATGGCGTGGCCGGATCGTGGCCGAGGTAAACCCGCGCACCGGCGAGGAATGCCGCCACGTCGAGATCGTTCGTGACCCCGAGGGACAGCCGGTCATCGGCCAGTGGGAACCGATCATCGAGCCGGAGGTGTGGGAGAAGATCGTGGCGAAGATCGGTCGCCGGAAGCAGCCCGGCACCGGTCACAACGCGCGGCGCTATCTGCTCAGTGGGATCACCCGGTGTGGGGAGTGTGGGCGGAAGCTGTCCGGTATGCCCAGGCCGGATGGGCGCGGCTTTGCCTACCGGTGCAATCCGCAGAACCTGGGATGCTCCAAGATCGTACGCGATGGTGCGAAGGTGGACGCCTACGTGACCGCCGCCCTGATCTCCAAAGTTGAATTGGAACTAGGCCGGGCCGCCGCCCAGGTGGACACGACGTGGCCGAAGGAAGAGGAACTGTCGTTCACCCAGGGGCAGATAGCCGAGCTCACCGCCCGTTACCGGAAGCGGGAGATCACCCCGGACCGCTATTTTGCTGATCTGCGTTTCTTCGAGGAGCAGGAACGGGAGTTGCTGGCCGACCGGAAGAAGCATCTGTCCGTGGTGACGGCGGTCCGGGCACGTCCCGCGAACATCCGCGCCGAGTGGAAGGACTACCCGTTGTCGCGGCAGCGCGCGATCGTCGAGGACTACATCAACGCCGTGATCGTCCTCAAGGCCCGGTACAAAGGCAGCCGGTTTGACCCGGATCTGATCGTCATCGAGTGGCGCGAAGGCGACGCGGCATAGCCCGGCCGAGCCGGACGGCCCGCCCCCGGGTGGTGTGGCCGTCCGGTTCACGACGCGGGAGACGAGCCGTCCGGATCAGGAAGCGCCAGCCCGAACATGCCCGCCGCGTGCGCCCGCTGACCGGCAGTCCACCGCGGCGCCCTGGCCGCCTGTTCACGGCCCCACTCCTCAGGCGAGGGGACGCGCCGCCCAGCGACACGAGCCCCGGCCGGTTCCCGTCGTACCCGCCGCCCACCCCCGCCGCCCACCGGGGACCGTGGTACCGCCGCGCGGTCCGCTACCCGGTTGACGGCCTGCTCAGAGGGATCGGAGCCTACGGCGCTCACCTCTTCCGGCACGGCCACCCCGGCATCCGGCTCCCGCTGGCCGCCATCCGGTTCCCAGTCGTCGAACAGGGTCGGGGCGGTGGTCATGATCCGTCCGCCCCGCCGTCCGAGACAGCCGCAACCGCCCCGGGCGGTCCGGTTGTCGACATCGAGCCGCCAGCCCCCACCGCCGGACCGCGCCCCGCGTACGCCCACGAGCCGACGACCACCGTCCGCGGGTCACCATCCGGCCTCCCGAACGCGTCGACCACGAGCCCGCCGGACAATGCCGCCGCCACGGTTCGGGCGTACACCCGCCGCGCGCCCCGCAGCGCCCCGAACGTCGTGGAATACCGCCTACTCTTTGTGATCCAATGGCCACCGAAGGCAAACGCGTGGGACCAGCGGAGCAGCCCCGGCAGCCGGCCGGGGTTCCTGCCCGCCGCGGTGTCGAGCGCCACCGCGAAGCCGTCGAGGGCGCCCAAGTTCCAGCAGGTTTCGACCATCCGCCGCGCGTGGCCGTCGACAGCGAGCCGGGCCAGGTGCGCCAGGCTCCGGACCGGCCGGTCCAGCGCACCGGACGCGGTAACGCTCTTCGTCAGATACTTCGCCAGATAGTTAGCGATCTTCCCGGAGCTGTCGGGACCATCGACCGCGACCGCGCGCAGGTCGTGTTGCGCACCCCAGCGCACCGCGACCACACCGGCCGGATCGGTCGGGTCGGGCGCGTCGACGCTCACCGCGCCCAGGACCTCCCGCAGACAGTCCGCGACCATGTCGACCGTCGCCCAGCCCGGTGGCGCCTCGACGTCCTCGGGTGTCGCGCCCCGTCCGTCCAGACGGATCACCACGTGCAGGTGCACCAGCCCGCGGGCCTGCATTTCCGCGGCTTTGACGAAGGTGACCCGCAGTTCGCGGCGCATCCTGGCCACCGACAGACCGGCCGCCGCCGCGATCGCCACCTCCAGCCGATCCCGCGTGGCCTTCCACAGCATCGGCAGCATCGCATTCCAGATCACCGCGCCGCCGTAGTCGAAGCAGTCCGCGCACAACGGCTGTCCAAGCTGCCGGTCACCGTCGCCGTGTCGGGCGTGGCAGCCTGCCGGACGTCCGTGCGGACACAGTCCCCGCCGTGGCCGGCACGCCCGCGCCTCCCCGTGCTTGCCCGCCGAGCGACGGGAGTGCACCGGCCCGAACGAGGGTGCGGTCAAGGTGACGAACAGCGCCGGATGACCCCCGACCGTCGCCGGCAGGCCGTCACCGCCGGCAAGACCAGCCAAGACCAGCCGCCGCGCGTCCCGCTTGTAGGTCGTACTGCACGTCGGGCACACCGACTCCCGCCGGTTGTTACACCGAACATGGATCACGTTGCCGGGCTGCCCCGCGGACGAGAACGCGCGACGCACACGGCCGGTCTGGCGGTCCACATGATCCGTGTGGCCGGTCAGACGGATCGGGGACGAGCAGCCGCCCGCCACCACCCCACCATCCGACTGTGCCTGTTCTGTCACTGTGCGTGCCCCGTTCGGGTCAGGGGTCAGCGCCCGGCAGGACGAGCCGGGGTGACCAGAGGCAGAAGGAAGAGAGAGGGGCCGCAGGGTCAGCGGTCGCGGAGACGGGTTTCCCAGGCGCGCCACGCCGCCTCAGCGGCTGGACTGCCGTCGTCCAGCGCCGCAGGTGGGGGAAGCGGGGGGAGTTCGCGGCGCTCTGGTGCGGGGGGAAGCGCGGGGGGTGGCGGCAGTGGCCAGCCGCGGAGCGGAATGGTCGGATCGTCCGCCGCCGCCGGCTTCGCATTCGGCCCCTGCCACCACGGCGCGGCCGGTTCCGCGACGGGCGGGACGGTGGGCGTCCAGCCGCCCACGGACGCAGCGGCAGCGGCGGCCGGAGTCGACGCGGGTGCGGCAGGCGGATTGTCCGCTAGGGGTGGCCGGTGGTCGCCGGCCATGGCGCGGATGTCGTCGTCCGTCAGCCACCCCGCCCTGACACGCACCGGGGTCGGGTCGCCGTCAACGAGGACATAGCCGACGCCGGGCAGGCCCCGGGGAATCCGTTCACACAGCGCGCCACGAGCGTGCGCGCCGTCACCGAGGACCATGTCAGCCTGCGATTTCGCCGTCATCCGCAGGGCAACACGGATCGGGAACAAATCCCGCAGCGGCAACACCTCTTTACGCGGGTCCTGGACCGCGCCGACCACGACCACGCCAGGCGCGCGCCCCTGACTCAGCAGCAATGACAGCGAGGCACCGATTTGCTTCTTGCGGTCCGGGTCGGTGACGTAGGCGGTCAGGCTCGCGATCTCATCGACCAACACCACGATGAGCGGGTCACCGGGGGTCGGCTTGTGCAGTCGAGAAACCCCGCGCAGCCGGCCCGTGCGCCGGGTCATCCTCTGCACCGCATCGGACAGAAGCTCATTGATGCTGTCCGTGTCCGTCGCGAACCGGGCGAACAGCGGCTCCCCGAACGCCAGTTCCATCCCACCTTTCGGGTCACACGCCCACACCTCAACCAGGCCCGCGCGGATCGCCGGGGCAAGCGCCCGGACGATGCTCCACAGCACCGAGCCCTTGCCGGCACCGGTCGCCCCCGCGACCAGCACGTGTGAGCCCCGTAGCGGCAGCCGCCAGGCCGTGCCGTCTTCCCGAGCCCCAACGGGCAGCCGGTCCAGGTCATTCGGATCACCCGCGGGAAGAAGGTCCGCGCGCACCGGACGGCCGAGGACCTCACGGCGGACGAGGACCAGCCCGACGCGGTCGGCCCGCTCCAGGTCCGGGGATATCCGCAGCTCCCGAAGACGCAAGGTTGCCGTCAACCGGCCCGCGGCCTGATGCAGATCATCGACCGACTGACCGGACGCCAGGGTGACCCGCAGATGCCAGCCCGCCAGACCCCGCCGCGCCCAGCGCACCCGCGGCGTACGGGACACGACACGACCGGGGGTTTCCAACCGGCACGCCCGGCACGCCGCCGCCCACCGACGTCGCAGCCGACCCCCCAGCAGCCAGCCCAGCGCCACCCGACGCCAGGACGGAACCATCGCGACGAGGACCGTGACCGCGACGAGCAGCCACGGCCCGCCGGTCGGACCGGCCAGCCCGACGGCCCGCCGGTAAGCCACCAGCACGGCCAGCAAGGTGACCGCCTCTCGGTGCCACGCCCACAGATGCACCCCCACGTGCCGAAGGAGCAGTTCCGGGACCGATGGGCGCAGCGCGAGCCGGTACTGATCAGGCCGGAGCCGGCCTTGACGGATCTTCAGTACAGCCATGGGAATCACCCCTTTTCCGACCTCAGGCACGACAAAGGGGGGTGGTGCGAGGCCAAAGCACCACCCCCCAGGCCCGCCGCCCAGACCAGGCGCCGAGCGGTCCGACGGGGCCTAGTTCTTCGCGGGCGGACTCGCCGGGGGCACGGTCACGGACGCCGCCGGGCGGATGGCCTGCGCGGACCAGGCGATGCCGTGCCGGCCCGCCATCTGCCACTGGAGCCCCACGAGGCCGAGCAGTGTCACCGGGGCGCCGACGGCGACCTTGGGAGCCTCCCCGGCGACCTTGACCTTGACCAGGGACACGGCCCCGTCGAAGGTCACCGCCACCTGCACCACGTGCAGCGGCTCACCGTCCCGGTTCGCCTTCGGCTTACCGTCCAAGTCGACGTCCGGCGACGCCTCCGACACCGCGACAACATTGGTCAGCCGGTTCATGTCCACGGGAAACGAACGCATAACAGCTTTCTCCTTATCGGGAAGAGCGGGAACCGCAGGGGCGCAGATTCCCGAAAAGCGCCGGCTGAACGCCGGATCCAACCGCCGCGCACACAGGACGCGGCGGGGGGTCGAGATGACGGTTAACAACGCCGAACAGCACGGTCATGCCGAACGCGGCCCAGAACAGAGCGAGGATCCAGCCGGTGAACGCCAGGACCAGCAGCACGGCCAGACGACGCCGGATCGTCTTCTCGTTCATCGGCGTAGCGCCGCCATCACGAGCCACACCACCGCGGCCACGACCCCCACGACGACGAGGAACGCGACCGCCGGACTCAGGTGGGACAGGAAGAACGCGCCCAAGTACAGCGCCCAGAAGAAGAACACGAACCGCAGGAACCAGTTCCGACGGCGGACGTACATGGCCATGGCGAAATACACCTCTTGGAAAGGTGGGCGGGATCGGAAGGCGCCGGTAATGCTGTCCGGCAACGCACACTCTGCCCCTCGCGTCGGCCGACGGAAAGTAGTGGAGCCGGAGCCACCACGGAATTTCCCGTTGCCTGAGCCGGAGTCAGCTCGGAGCCGACTCGGAGCCAGCACGGAGCACCCCACCCGGAGTGGAGTCGGAGCGGACACGGAGTACAGCCGGAGCGACCCGCTCAATGGCTGACCAACAAACACCAATCCGCGGAACGTGACGATGCGATCACGATGACGATGCGGGTACGGAGCAGATGCGGACTCAGCCCGGAGCGCAGCCGGAGCCCACGCGGAGTCCACCCGTGTCCGACACGGAGTGGACCCGGGGCGTACCCGGACTGGGCTCGGGGCAGGAAAGAGGCGACGCCATGGCCAGCACCCCCGATCCCGATCTTGTCGACGTCCTACGGGCCCAGATCACCGCCGTGTACAAGCGCGGTATCTCCCACGCCGCCGACCTGATCGAATACCCCGAGGCCCGCCCGTTGCTCGACACGCTCAGCCCACCCGACGGGCAGACCGGCGAACGGCAGCGCGCCCGCGCCGCCCTCAAGATGATCCATCTGGCCGTTGATGCCCTGGGCGGTAGGCGCGCCGACGCCGCCGCCGCGATGCTCGACCTGGGCGCCGCCCACGCACGAGCCACCAGCATCACCGCCCGCAAGAACGCCGCAGGCGCACACCTGGAACTCTCCGGCGACTGGTTCGGCCGCGACTACCTCAACGCGATCACGCTCGCGCTCGCCATGGAACTGGACCAGCAGATCCAGCGCCGCGCCGGACGCACGAACTCACAGCCGTACCGGCCGCATGATCCGTCCGTCCTGCCACCACCACCGCCCGCCTCCAGCTACCGGCCCGCCACAGCACCGGCCCGCAAGCCGACGACAGATCGGCCATGACCACCAGCCACCCGACCGCCGCACCGCTTCAAACCGGCGACCCCCTCCACGTCGGGCCCTACACGCTGCGGGGACGTCTCGGCGCCGGCGGCATGGGCAGGGTCTACCTCGCCACCGACCCCACCGGCGACCTTGTCGCCGTCAAAATCATGGCAGCCGAGTTCGCCGACAATCCTGTGTTCCGCGACCGATTCCGCCGCGAAGCCGACGCCGCCCGCCGCGTCCCCCGGTTCTGCACCGCCGCCGTCCGCGACGCCGACCCGCACGCCACCCCGCCGTACCTGGTCACCGACTACGTCCCCGGACCCACCCTCACCGCCGCCGTCCGCGACGGACCGCTACACGGCGCCGACCTGGAACAGCTCGCCATCAACATGGCCACCGCCCTTTCCATGATCCACGCGGTGGGGGTGGTTCACCGCGACCTCAAACCCGGCAACGTCCTGCTCTCCCCAACCGGCGCCCGGGTCATCGACTTCGGCATAGCCGTCGCCCACGACATGACCGTGATCAACGGGCCTGATATCGGCACCCCCACCTACATGGCGCCCGAAGCGTTCCAGGGCGCCCCACCCAGCCCGGCCATGGACGTCTTCGCGTGGGGCGGAGTCGTGCTGTTCGCCGCGACCCACACACCCCCGTTCGAGCCCGAACCCGCCGCACTTCTCCCGCACCGCATCACCCACGACCAGCCCGCACATCTGCACCGGCTCACCGAACCACTACGGTCCGCCGTCCTCGCCGCCATGGCGAAGGACCCCGCCGCCCGACCCGACGCCGCCCAGCTCTACCGCATGCTCACCGGCCCCACCCCGGCCCCGGCACCCACGTCGCCGTCCGGCAACGGCCGATCGTGGACGCCTGACCTCACCCGGATACCCCCACCACCGCCCCGACAGCCCATCCGACCCCCCGCACCGTCGCCACCCGCACCACCGGCAACCGTCCGACGCCGCCCCATCGTGCGAGGCGCGGCCGTCGCCGTGGCAGCACTCGCCGCCGTCACCTACCTCGCCACCACCGCTTTCCACCACGGCAACCGGTCGACGTCGCTGACCGTCGCGCAGCGCAGCAGCGCCGCACAGACCCTTACCGCCGCCGCGCGCACCACCTCTGATCCGGCACTCGCGATGCGACTCGCCGTCGCCGCATGGCACCTGGCCCCCACCAGCAGCGGTGACACGCTGCTCGCCACCGTCGCCGGCAGGCTGCCACCTCTCCTCCAGGCCGGGCACGCCGGCCCCATCACCAACCTCGCCCTCAGCGCCGACGGGCAGACACTCGCCACCGCCAGCAAGGACGGCACCGCCCGCCTCTGGGACCTCACCCACCCCACAGCCCAACCCGCACCGCTGGCCACTCTGTCGTCCCCACCCGTCGCGATCAACGGAGTCAGCCTCAGCCCCGACGGCCGCACCGCCGTGACCACCAGCGACGACAACACCATCCGCCTGTGGAACATCAGCAACCGCACCGCACCCACCCCCACCAGCACCTACACCCTCGCCGGCGCCGGCCGGATCCACGGCGCCACCCTCGACCCCACCGGGCACACCGCCGCCGTCACCACCAACAGCGGACAGTTCCTCCTCCTCGACGTCACCGGCGGTCAGCTCTCCATCCTCGCCACCGTGCAGGCCCACGACGCCGTCGCGGTTGCCGCGTTCGCCCCCCACCGCAACGTCCTGGTGACCGCCAGCTTGGATGGCACCGCCCGCCTGTGGGACCTCACCAACCCCCACAGCCCCCAGCCCGCCGGCCGCATCAGCCTGCCCGCCGCCCTCGCGAACATCGCGGTCAGCCCCAACGGCGCAACTCTCGCCATCGCCCACACCGACGGCACCGTCAGCCTCTGGGACATCACCGCCCCCGCCAGCCCCCAGCCGCTCGCCACCCTGCCTCCCACCGCGTCGACCGCCGCCACCGCCGCCGCATTCGACGCCACCAGCCGCAGACTCGCCGCCACCGACAGCGCGGGCACCCTGCACCTCTGGGACCTCACCAACCCACACAACCCCCGGACACTCACCACCATTCACGCACACAACAACATGATCTACGATGTCGCTGCCGATGGCGCACACCTGATCACCGCGGGCAGTGACGGCACCGCGAAACTCTGGGACCTCGACCCCGGAAGCTTGTACCACCGCGCATGCCTCACCGGCGGAAGCGCCGTGCTCACCGCCGAGGAATGGTCACGGCTACTCCCACACGTGCCGTACCAATCGCCCTGCCCCCTATCTGCGGCGGCCACCAGGCCAGGCACCGGCGAACGTGGGTGACCGCGTGCGGGAAAGAACGGACCCGGGCCGGCAGGCTCGGGGGTTTGCCCACCAGCCCGGGGGCATTCACCACCTTTACCTACTGTTCGCGTCAACGGCGCGCAGCACCGCGGACGGCCCCGGGAAGTCGGACGGAATGGCGTCCATGAGTGTTTCGTTCGTTGGCTGACCGAGCCAGTATCCGGAGTTCCGGCGTTCTCCGATCGTGCGGAATCCGGCCTTCTCGTAGGCCCGGATCGCACCCACGTTTGGAGACAGTACCGACAGGTAGACGCATCGTAGGTTCGTGATGTGAAAGGCATAGTCGAGTGTCAGCCGCGTGGCCTCAGTACCGATACCCTTGCCTCGGCTGTCCGGGCCGAGCTGGATCACGAATTCCCCCGTGCGAACGTGATGATCAATGAGTACGGCAGTGGTACCCGCGGGCACCGGAGGACTCGTAGTCACGTCGTAGACGGTGAACCTCAGTTGATCATCGGTGCCGCGCGCCTGATGTTGGAACCCCTCGCGTCGGTTCTCCAGCGAGTCCGGCGTCTGGCGACCATAGCCGACCAGGACGGCGGGATCCTGCTCCCACTGCCAGTACAGATCCACGAGATCGCTAGCGAACGGGCCGAGCCCGGCACGTTCCCCGCGGATCCACACGATCGGTTCATCAGGCACGCTGGTTCTCGCTTTCGTCGCCGCGTTCAGGGATGGTGCGCAGGACAGCGAACCGCGCGGTTGACGACGGTTCGGCCACCCGATACCCGGTGCCAGTCTCCACCCAGGCATGCAGCCGGACCGGATCGGCCGCTGCACCGTGGCACCAGGTCGCAGACTCCCGCTCGAAGGCCAGCACGAGCACGGCCGCCGCCGATTCTTCGAGGCAGGCCACGCGGCCCGGCATGAACCGCGCCGCCCGCCGCACGGCGTGCACCGCCTCCCGACCGTGATCATCCGACGCGTTGATCGTGGTGTGGTGGTTGGCCCAGGTCAGCAGTCGCAGGAGCCGCGCCATGCGTCGGTCACCGCGGCCTGCCGCAAGGACGCCGAACACGACGACGAGGGCCACGCTCGCGCGCACGGTTGCGCCGAGGGGCACCGGTACGGCGTCCGCGCGTCCGGCCGGCATCTCCTGCGTTCCCCAGCTTGGCGCCCACGCCGGCCCCGCCGTCACCCCGCGTCCCTGGCGGTGTGTCTGCGTGGGTGTGATCAGCCCTGCCGCGAGGAGCTGGCCGCGCAGGGTCTCAGCGGTGCGCGTGTCCAGGAGTCCGGGTGGATCAGCGCGCCCGCTGGTCGTCGCCGCCTGCCACCAGCGCGCGGGTTCCCCGATCAGTACGTGGGTGCGACCGTCTCGGTAGTTCACGATCACCGTGGCCGGGCCGACGTCGACCGCGCGCACGTACTCCGGAACGGCGACGAACGGATCAAGCGTCATCCTCCGTCCTCCGTCGCGTCTTGCGCGGGCATCCATTCCACGGCCGGTGCGGTCTCCAGTGCCCGTAGCCACACCTCCGCCGTCACGGCCGGTTCCACCGAGGCGAACGGGACAGGAAGCCCGGCAGCCGTCATCGTCAACGTGCGCCGGAACTCCCTGACGTCAATGAGGTTCAGCGCCGCCAATCGGCCGTCCGCCAGGTCGTGAAGCGATGCCAGGTTTACGCGCATCCCCTCATAGTGGTCAGGGTTGAAGTCGCCTTTAGTGATTCGCGCTGCGAGCTTAGCCGGGAACAGATCAGCCATGGCCTCCCGTAGCACCGGCTTGTATTCCGCAGGCCCGGGACGTTTTCCCAAAGGTATGGACAGGTAGGTGTCGACGACGCGGGAATCCGTGAACGGGTTGTGCAACGGAACCCCGAGTGATTCGGCAATCTGGATGTCCGCTCGCGCGGAGCGGCCTACCTCCGCGATCCCCTCACTCGTCACTGTAGTTGAGAAGCAGCCGGACGCGGGTTCCTCTACCCGAGCAGTGAGAGCGGAGACACGAGCTTCTAACCGCGCTGCGGCCACTGCGGTTGCCCATGAGGGCAACGGATCCACCTCGCACCACCCTATATCGCCCTCAACCGCAGGTCGAAAGTCGCCACGCAGTCGAGCGGCCAACCCCGCCAAGGCATCCGAGCGGCGACCACGCGAGACATGGTCCGCCGACCGGAGTAGCGGCCATACCGAAATCTTCCGGAATCTCGCCCACCGCACCGTTTCCGCGATCGCCCGCCGGCTACGACCCGTAGCGAACAAGTCGGCGATGATGATGGGCGGAGAATACAGCAGGCTGTCCCCGCCGTCGCCGGTCAGGTGACAGTCCGTACCGAAGGTGTCCCGCATCCATTCGAGCTGGCCCGAGAATCTGGCGTACGCGATCGTGGATGGTGCAGGTTCGTCGGTCACCGGAATCGTGGTCAACGCGGTGTACGGGGCGTGTTCGGCACCCAGCGGCATAAGACGATGTGCGATCCCGGAATTCCTGGCCGCGAGCCGCGCATAGTCCACATCTCCGCCGGTCAACCGCTCGACCGGATGCACGGTGACCCCAGTCACGGACTTTCGATCACCGGACGACTCATGAGCGAGCAACGCGAGGGATGTTGAGTCATATCCGCCTGACATGTCCGCGGTCACATCGGTGGCCATGTCCGCCCGCACGTCCACGGCCGCCGCCAGTTCAGCCCGCAGTCGTTGACCGGCCGAGCCTGAACGCGGCCGAGGTGACCACATCCGCTCCACGCTTGCCGCCCCCGCCCGCTCCAGCGTCAGGCGGTGTCCGGCGGGAACGAGTTCCACCCCGTCGAACGCGGACCGTCCTGCGAGCAGGAGCGGGACCGACGGTGCCAGAAGCGAGACGGACAGCCGATCCAGATCCGGCCCGGCATTGGTCAGCCCGGCCAGGGCACGCGAACTTGACGACCAGTACACCCCACCGTCAGCCGACGTCATGTAGACGGGCCACGCGCCACCGAGATCGGTCCAGATCCGGATGTCACCTCCGGCCACCTCTATCGTTGTGTAGCTGCCCGGCCACCGCCATGCGACGTCATCGGGCACGCCGTACACGCCCAGCCTCGACAGAGCGTGCTGATCGATTCCGCATGGACCGATCAGCGCCACGATTCGGTTGCCGCCATGCGCCGTGCGGACCTCGTTCTCCGCCCACCGGCCGACCGTCCAGAATCCGGAAACATTCGGCCAGACTTTTACACCATTCGCAGGGGCCCGCGGAGGCAAAGCGGCGTCGCAGAACCCACCGAACCAGCGCATGCCGACCGCCCTTCCGTCTTCACACGACCGTGCTGGTGCCTGATTCTTTGAGGACCAGGCACCAGCCGGATGCGGATTAGCTGTTGTACGCCCGCCGCTTGTCCTCCGCGCTGCCCTTGCCTTGGCCGAGCGTCACCACCGACGCCTCCCCGATACCGACCAGCAGCACGGGCGCCGCCTCCGTCGACTCGTCGGACGACCCGACGTCAACCGTCTCCATGTCTGCCCTACCTTTCTCGCGACTCTCGCCGCCTTGTGATCACCCGATGCGGCCGATCCACACCGGGAGTTCCTATGCGACCCGCCGCCGCCAGCCCGCAGAAGAGCGACGCGGGCATAGCACCGCCGAGCACGGTCATGGACCGTTCAGGCCCAGAACACGCCGCCGGCTTATCCACTCCCCATAGCCATCCGGTGTCATGGCCTCCCACACCCGGTGCGACTCCCACAGATCGCCGTGCCACAGCAGCACGTCATGCACCGCCAGCCGCCGGCCCCGCGCCGTCACGTCGGCATCCAGAAGCGGACTACCGTTGACCACCAGGCCGCGCCGGCCCGAGCGCGCCGCGTGCCGCAGACCCACCACCGTCGCCAACCGGGTCGGCAACCGGCCAGCCTCCCGACGGTGCACCGTCACCATCAGAACCCCGGGTTGCATCGCGGAGCACACCGCCGCCTCAACCAGATCCGCCGCCGCGATCGGCCAGAAGTCCGCGCCCAACCCCAACCGGCCGGACTCGTCCGCACACGGCTGCTCCCAGACCAAAACCCCATCCGCGTCCGGAATCGCCATCTCCGGCAGCCACCAGTAACGCCGGTCCCCCGGCCCTTCCCCCTCGATCAGCGTCACCGTACCGACGCTTCCTCATTGTCGGTCACGTACTGCATTGGTACGGCCGTCCACCGTCCGACGCAGTGCGCCCGCGCGTAGTCCCTCGCTGCATCCGCCGAACCGAACGGGCCGATCATGCCCACCACCGCCGCCGGATCGACGCCGAACAGCGCAACACCCCACGCCATCGCACCCCGCCGCACGGTCGGCGCCGGTTGAAGGGTCGTGGACCGGTCTTCCTCCCTGCCCAGAGCCGGCCCCTCGCGACAGCGCCGACGCAGCAGCACGCCTGCCATGACCGGACCTCCTTCTCCGCGTGGTGTGGGGGACCTGCCCGCCCACCGTTACGCGCCCACGCAGCGACGAACGGGCAGGCCGATCAGGGAATCCAGACGGTCCCGGCTTCGGGTGACACCCGGGCGTGCACCATCGCCGCCGCCAGCCGCGCGGAGACATCCTGGTACACGAACGAGATGCGTCGGATCTGGTCGGCGTCCAGCTCACGGACCCCGCTCATCCGATGCCGCACCCAGGTCCGGCCCAACTCCAACGCGTTGTCCGCCCAGCCCGTTAGCAGCATGTCCACCGCTTCGAGCTGGACACTCGACGGTCGTACCGGCCCGTACATGATCCCGTGGACACGGGACACGTCATCCACCATTCGCACCATCAGCGTGTCCGAGTCCGCCGTGTATACCGTGCAGGACTCCACCAGCGACGGTATCTGCTCCGCCGCCAGGCCCACCGCACTGGCGGCGTGCAACTCCCGCGCGAACAACTGACCCGACGGCACCAGCCCGAACGCCGCCGCCGGCAACACGTCCAACATCACATCACTCCCGATCATGCAGAGAAGGGGCTGCCCTACCCGCGGTTGTCTTCGCAGGAGGGAACTCGCGCCGCGGAGGCGTCCCAGTGCACCGCGCGCGCCTGCGGGCCGCGGGTAGGGCAGCGTTCAACGCCACCAGCCCGGGGGGCGAGCTGGTGGCCGTCTTCAGGAACCGTCGACCCGCTGCGACGGAACAACCAGATAGCCGGCGGCGCCAGGCAGGTCACGGCCGTACCTCTCGGCATCGGCCACCGTCGACCACGTGTGGTGAACCACGACCGTGCCATCCGTCCACGTCACAATCACCGCGTACGACACGACCGCGCCCTCCACCACATGATCATCTGCGATGCCCGACCAGCTCACCCCCGGAGCCCGGACAGGAGGGCCCGGAGGCGACACGACGGCCGTCCCCGCTCCCTCCCATCCGGTCGGAGTCCGGTGTAAAGAGGCGCCAGACGCCGCGTACGGGAATGAACTCCGCCCGGTGCCAGCAGACCCCCCAGGCAGCGGCTCCGAGATCATCGGCATCCCTCCCTGTTCGTGGCGGTCTGCTGACCAGCCGGTACCCATATGACACACTCCGCGATGGGCCATGAACAGCCCGAAGTTCTCTCTTGCCCACGCAAGGAGACCAGCGCAAGCGACAGCGCAGGCAAGCAACGTCGCTTGCGCAAGAAAGACTTTCACCAGGAAGGCGACAGGATGGGCGACCACGAGCCGACAGGAGCGCACGCGGACCTTCTCACCCTGATGCGACAGCTCCGCGACGAGGCGGACACGAATCACACGCACATCGCCGAACGGACGGGCTTCTCCCGCCAGCAGGTCTCCGCCGCCTTCACCGGACGTGAGATACCCTCACCCGACCTAGCGGACGCCCTCGATATCGATCTTGGGGGTGCAGGCGACGTCCGGAGACTCCGAGACGTAGCGAGCCGAGAGCGTCAGGCTCGGCGTATCGGCGCCGCCCTGTCCACCCGGCAGCCACCCGCCCAGCCACACAACTCTGCGGAGCCTGTCACAAGCCAGCCGCTCGCTGGACTACGAGAGCCCCGACCGCTCACAGTAAGCACCGGGGACACGATGGAGGAGGTGAGTTCGTCGCGTCGACGCGATCTCCTGGGCACTGGCATCGTCCTTGCCGCAGGCGCCACGGCAGCGGGCACCGCAGATGCGACCACCAGAGCCGCCCGGATCTCCCGCGCCATCGCCGCATCAGCTCCTGACCCTCTCAGCATTGCCCAGCTTCAATACGGCGTACAGCGGCTGTCAGCGATCTACTCGACGACGCCTCCCACCGAGCTTCTCCCGCCCGTCGAGGCCGCGTGGGGCGACGCAGAGACCCGGCTAGAGACACGGGTGTCCGCGACCGACCGCCGCGAACTGGACCTCCTCGCGGGCCAGTATGCCTTCTATCGGGGAAGGATCGCCTTCGACAGCGGAGACGACGAGGGCGCCCTCACCTTCTTCATCCTCGCCGGACAACATGCAGAAGCAGCAGGGCACGCCGTACTCATCGGATCAGTCGCCGTAATGCGATCCGCTATCGCCTTCTTCAACCGCGAGTTCCAGACAGCCGCCGCAATCGCTGCCCAGGCCGAATCACGGGCCGATCCCTACATCGTTCCACTGCTCGCGACGGCACAGGCACGGGCACACGCACTCGGCGGACGCCGCGATGACGCCCTATCCGCCCTTCGAACCATGAATGACAGCGTTTGGACCAGCAAGCCTCTCCCCGGCCCTTCACCTCTGGACGAGGAAGCATCTCAAGCATTTAACGCCGTCGTTCTCGGCTACCTCGGTAAGGGGGAAGCAGCGGAAACACATGCCAGACGATCTCTAGAGATGCTTGCCGGGACTGGTAGGTATCGCTCTACAGCCGGGACACAGCTCGCCCTCTCGCGATCCTTCATCCATCGCACGCATCCGGATCCCGAGCAAGCGGCTCTAGCAGCTTGCGACGCCATGACGACTGTCGCAGGCAAGGAATCGGTGAACGGCCCCACTGTCGGCCGAGCTGCTGGGATACACCGGCAGATCGCCAGCCGCCCGGACTGGGCTCGCCTACCCGCAGTTCGTGATCTTGCCGAGCGCCTCCCCGTCCGCTACGCGCTTCCCCCAGGACAGATTGTGTAGGTGAACGCCTGACCTGCGCGAGCACAACCTAGACACCGCCACTGGAAGTGTGTCGCGAAGTTTCTGTACTGCTTCAAGGCGCGCCAGAGGCGCGCGGCTGTGACCTGCCGCACACGCCAGGCGCGCCACGCCGCCACGCCCGAGCAGCACGCCGCACACGATGGGGCCCCGCCTCCCGCTGGTCGGCACCCCATCGGTGCGGCGGCCGCTCGGGTGTGTCGTGCGTGTCGTCCCTGTCGGAGCGTCAGGCCCCAGCCCAACCTAAAAGCAAAACAGGAGCCTACGGCGCTCAACCATTCCAGGCACGGCCAGGCCCTCACCGACTCCCGCTGGCCACCTCACCATCCCCATTTCCCGCCCCGGAATTGTCCGTTTCCGCAACGGCCGCGTCAAGGGCGCGCATTCGCGCGTCGCAAGCGATCATCGAAGATGACCCTTGACCCAACCGCCGCTCCAACAGTTCGGAAAAGCGCGGGAAACGAAGAAAAAACGCAAGGGTCCCACGTCGCGCTCGCGGCATTTATCGTTTCCCGCCGGCGGATTTCCTCTCGGGAAAGGCGCGGCACCGATTCCCGTTTCACGTGAAACGCCGTAACCGATTCCCGCGTGCCAGGAATCGGTTACGGCGTGCCCACAGCTACAGTCCGGCCCGCTGGCGCGCGCGGCGCGTCATCCGCTCGCAGAGCTGGCCCGACGCCCTCGCCAGCATGCGCAGCCCCCGCAGGTCATCCGTGCAGGCCACCGCCTCCGCGAGCACGGCCAGGCCCCGCAGCGCCGTTGCCCGCCACGCGGAGATCGCGGAATCCATGTCGAGATCCTCCGTGCCGTACTCCTCCGGCCACATCTCCTGAGCACCCGCCTTCAGGCATGCCGCCCCGAACTGTGCCCAGTCCATCGCTCGCAACAGGTAGTGCTCGCTGTCCATCCGCACCAGCGAATCCGCGACCGCTACGGCCGCCTCCACTTCCGTTTCGTGCATCGTCGGCACGGCCACCACCCGGAACCCGCCGTCCGCTGTCACCCACACGTTGCGGAACCACGTACCCTCAGCCCGTACACTGGTCATCGGTTCACTCCTGAGTTCGCAGGGGTCGGACCAGGCCCGGAGTTCGGTGTTCCCGCACCGACCCGGGCCGCTTTCGTTTACAAGACCATCATCGCGAACTTTCTACATGTTGTTGAAGGCCAGGAAACGCCGACGGCCGGCACCCCACCAGGGAGCACCGGCCGCCCGAACCCGCCTGCCTACTACTGCGTGCGCCGCTGCCCACCGGGCCAGCCGTTGACCTGGGAGGCGTACCACTGGCCCGCCATGGTCGCGGCGACCGTCAGCGAGTCCCACCAGCGCGCCGTCACGTCGTACGGCATGTCCTGAGCCACGGTCACCCGCACGTGCCCCGGAAGAATCAACGTCGGCCGCAACACCGAGAACTCCGCCGGCACCCGCGGGAGACACAGCTCGGCATGCTCCGCCGGATGCACGACCAGATCCGCGCCCAGCACCGACCCAGCCATCACAGACCCCCGAGCATCGAACCCAGGTCCGGCAGCGCCCGGAACCGCAGGATCACCGCCGAATCCCCCGGACTCACCCGCCAGTGATCCACAAACAGCACCGGGGGAAGGGTCGCCGTCACGTCGATCAGGTCCCGCAGCGACGCACCCGACGTCATCGTCAGGTCATACACGCCACCAGCCGCAGCGTTGAGGGACACGAACGGACGGCCCTCATACGGATTGCGCCACCCGCCCCGACCCGCCGGGGGAATACTAGCCATCGGTCACTCCTGTTCACCCAGGGATGATCACGGTTCCGGCGGGTGCGCCAACACCCCCGGAACCACCTGCCCCAACAATACAGCGCGGCGCTGCATTGTTCAGGTGAACGGTAGTATTCCCCCGTGGAGGACAAGGAAGACCGCCTGATCGGCTACGCGGACATCGCCGAGCTAGCCGGAGTCAAGCCCTCCACCGTGCGCGGCTACCGCGCCCAGGGACGCCTACCCGAGCCCGACGACCTCTCCGTACCCGACCGGCCCCGCTGGCGCCTCAGCACGATCACGGCATGGATCGCCAGCCGACCCGGACGAGGAGCACGAACCGATCTTCGGGACCCCGCCGAGTAGGGCCAGGAACTAGGGTCGGATAGTGACCTACATCACATCATTCGGTGTACTTCGTGAAACCAGTGCACCGGCATCCCGACCTCGCCGAACATGCACGAGGTCGCGCAGGGCGTCGCCACCGACGCCCGCGTCGTGTACGCGGACAACGACCCGATCGTGCTCGCCCATGCCCGCGCGCTGCTCACCAGCACCCCGCATGGCCGCACCGCCTACCTCGACGCCGATCTGCACGACGTCGAGAGCATCGTGACCGCCCCGGTGCTGCGCGACACGCTCGACCTCACCCGGCCGGTGGCGCTGTCGCTGATCGCCATCTTCCACTTCTTCCCCGACGAGGACGACCCGTACAGCATCGTCCGCCGCCTCCTTGACGCGCTGCCGTCGGGCAGCTACCTGTCGCTGACCCACCTGACCGCCGACTTCGTCCCGGCGGAGATCAACGGCGTCGCGCAGACGTACCAGGCGCAGGGGATCCCGCTGACGCCGCGGACGAGGGACGAGATCGCCCGCTTCTTCGACGGGCTGGAACTGGTCGACCCCGGTCTGGTCGTCCCCTTCCGCTGGCGCCCGGACGGCACCGGCGAGGACATCACCGACGCCGACGCCAGCGGCTGGGGAGCCGTCGCCCGCAAGCCCTGAAGCCCACGCCATCGGTTGTCGGCCAGCTCGCCCGGGACAACGCCGCGCCGGCCGCGCGGCACTGTCCCGTCGGGAACGACGTCGGACCGTCCGGGCCGAAGGGAGCCAGGTGCGCAGAGCGATTCGCTCCGGCGTCTGCTCGACGTCCAGGCCGGCGAGCACCTCGTCCCGGTAGCCGCCCACCGTGCACCACAGCTCGCGCTACCCCCCACCCGAGCCGCCTGGCGGGGCCCGCCGGGCGCGAGGGGCGTGGTCGAAGTCCACGGTGGCCGATCTGTTGCGTAACCCGAAGTACACCGGCTATCAGGTGTTCAACCGGCGGGCGACCCGGTCCCGGCATGGGGCGGTCAACGGGCCGGAGAAGTGGGTGTGGTCATCCGAACCCGTCCACGAACCCTTGATCCCGAAGTGGATGTTCGACGAGTTCAACGCCAACCGGCAGGCCCGGCGCGGCTCTCGCGAGCACAACGAACTCAATCGTCACCCCGCGACCAAACGGACCTACGTGTTCCGGGGCATGATCCACTGCACGTGCGGGCGGCGGATGTTCGGAACCGTTCGCGATCCCAGCGCACCTGTCTGGTACAAGTGCTGGCCCCGAGCGAACAACCGAGGCCGTGACGACAAGTTCACCGAACACCCCAAGAGCGTCCGCATCCGCGAAGACGTCCTTGAGGCCGCGATCGCCGACTTCTACGCCGAACGCGTCTTCGGACGCGACAGAGTCGCCCTCTTGACCGCCGAACTCGCGACCTACGACGACCGGGCCGCCCGGGAACGAGTAGCCGAGCGAGGCCGACTCCAGAAGAAGATCGACGATCTTGATCGCAGGCAGGGAAACCTGCTTCGCCAGGCGCAGGACGGCGACCCCGACGACCCGTTCACCCAGGGACTGCGCAGGAGCTACAACCAGCTCGACGCAGAGCGTAAGGCTGCCCTCGGGAAGATCGAGGATCTTGACGCGGCGGACGAAACCGAACCCGACCGGCCAGGCCAAGACAGCCTCGCCCTGCTCGACGCCCTACCCGAGCTGCACCTCAAGCTCCGCCAGGCGCCGGAAGCGTTGCAGCGACGCCTCTACGAAAGCACTCAGCTCACCGTCCACCTCGATCACGAAAGGCAGGAGGTACACATGATGATCAAGATTCCGGTGGCAGACCTCGACAAGGTTGCCCATCTGGCGGAAGTGACCGCAGCCCCCGGGCCGCACGCGGCAGCCACTGGGCATCCACGGCGCGTAGATGCTGTACGTACCCCTCGTGGAGCGACTTTCGAGCCAGACATACCAGACGCAACTGGATCAACTGTACCGGAAATCACTCACCGTGATCACTGATGCACCCCAGGCTAGGGAACCGGCCGCCCCATCGATTTGCCGCTGCGGATGCGGCGAAGCTGTGGAACCGTCGCGCCATTTCGTAAGCCAAGCTCATCAGGTGGTGTAGCTACGGACACAGCGATATGCGGGAAAGAACTGCGGCCTGCGCGAAGACACGGCCACGACACCCCCGGAGTCGCGCGAAACATAGAAAATGGCTACCCCAAGCCAAAATCCAAGAATTACAAGGCTTGGCGGCGCCTCACCCCGGAGTAACAATATATGGCATGGAAGCCAAACGCCGACCCTTGAGCCGAGAGGCGAAACGTCATCCCCGGCACGGACGGGATGGTGTATATGCCTTCGACGTCAAGCACTGGTTGATTGGCTGGGGCCTGACACAGATCACCGTGATCTGGCACGAAGGCGGGTGGCGGCTGAAGGACACGCAGCGGGCCGCCCTCGGGGAACTACATGCTGCCCTGAAGGATCTGCACCTTGAGGTATGCGATGGGAGCCGGGAGAACTGTCCGGCATATGTGGGCGAGAAGGAGGAGTTTGGGGCGGGGCGTAGAAGATAGGGCGGTATCGGAGTTGTGTGGCACAGCCCGCGACGATCAGACGAGTACCGCTGAGAATGCGGGGCGGATTTCATCAAGCCAGGAGTCCAGCGGTTCGATGGGCCACCCGGAATAACTCGCGAACAGCCTCATGGCTTGGTGGAAGCCAAGGGCGGCGGTGGCGGCTAGGCGGGCGAAATACTCGTCATCGTCGGCCACTCCCACCCGGTAATCTTTCTTGCCGTCGGGGCGGGTGGTTGCCACGAGTAGTTCCTGTATCGCATGGGCTGTGGGATGGGCCGCAGCGCACAGGTACTTGTAAAGACCCCTACCGAAAGCGCGGTCCCCGATGATGACCCCGAAGCCCGCAATTGCTTTGTCTGTATGAGGCCTCCGCTCTCCAGCAAGTTTTAAGATATCACCACTATCTTGATCACACTGGATTTCGCTAGAGTAAAAAATCTTCTTTGCTTGCGCTTGCCTAAGATCATATTCCCCGCGTGCGCGATCCCGGTCTTTGGAATCGCCGAAACTCGACGCGACCCCAGACCATGATCTAGAACTTGCCAGCCCCTCAAGCTGGCCGCGAGCTATCCGCCTGCGGGCATTGCCAAGGCGCGGGTCGAGGATCCAGCTTGCGTAAGCGAGATGTTCGAGGGTGCTACGGATCAGCGCGGGAGCGGTGAGAGCCAGATCATCGGTCTCAGCATAGAGAAACAGCTTACCAAGACTACTGACCTGCCGGGCAGCCGTAATGAGATAGAGGCAGCTGTAACCAACGGCTCCAGTGAGGAACTCTGGACTCCAGCCTCCACCGGGCCCGGATTGGCTTCTTGTGGCTTCGGCATCGCGGTCGGCGGGCGAACCCCGTAGCCAGCCCCAGCCATGTTCCGCGATGACCGCGTCGAAGTACCGGCGGCTGGTGAAGAGAGCGTCGGATAGCTGGAGATGTTGATTGCTCATCTCATCCTTGAAGAAGGTATGGAGGCAGCTGCTGAGAGCCGGACGTGTGGGTCTTTACCGAATCTCTGAATACTATCCGGAAGAAGATCAGCAGGCGCGAGGTCGCCTTGGTCGCCCGCAGTATCGTTGAACAATACAAAGCTGGTGACGTTGATCTTATTTACGCTGCCCCCCTCAACCTACAGCCTTGTTATCCCGCGCCTGAGCGAGGACGAGGGCGGGCCCGTCGTTTGTGGACTCGCTCGCTATGGCGCTTAATGATCAGTACCATACTGAGTTCGTCTTCGGCTTTGACGATGCGTTTCGCAAGCACGGTTACCGCCACCGACCGCTGGATCGTAGCCCGAAGTCTAGACGTGCTTCTTAGCGTGGCTCCGGGTTCTAGCGGGACACCTGGAGAACTTGAGCCTCGGCTCAATACCCAGCTCCCTGCACCGCCTCGCCCAATCATCGATCTTCTGCTTGAGAATGATGGAGTCAATTTCCGAGATCTTAGAGATGGGAGTCGTACGAGCGAAGATAAACCACAGACAGTAAGCCTTGACCTCCTGGTCCAGCTTCTTGAGATTGGCGTTATTGCGGATGATCTCAAGCGTGAGATTCGCCTGGTCGCAGACATACCCAACCTTCTGGGCTGGGCCGCGCTTCACGGCGTACACGGTACTGTCACGCAGAAGATCCCAGGCTTCAACTTTGGTTGAGGCGCTCGTTACGATTACCGAGAAATCCTTGTCAGCGTTGACGTACCCGACCTTACCGGCTGCTTCGTTGAAGGCACCCTCTTCGCCGATGATGTATTGAAAATCTGGTTCAGTGGCTTCAAGAAAGATACCATCAACTGATGCGTGCAGTTGGTCTAGGTAATCTTCATTGAAACTCCTCCAGTGGCCCTGGGTCAGCATGACATTTTCGCCATCAACCACGAAGTCGAGCGACGCCTTGAGCGTGCCGGAGTACGGCTTTTGGCCTTCGTTTTCCACCCGCAAGCGGATGTCCAGGATCTTATCTTTGGGGATTCCTTGCTCCTGTATGTAGGTTCGCAAGTCTTCTATTCCAAGTTCACCGTCGCCAACTTCAAGCTTCTTGTATCCGCGACAGGTAAGCGTAAATCGTTCGTTTCCTCGGAAGACAAAATCTACCCCTACGACGTCGTGGCCCTCATGAGTGAACTGAGCGTCTTCGCTCCCGCCGGTGATGGCTCCGAGGAGAAGGGCATCGTAGCGGGCAACTTCATCGGGGTCTGTGATTGTGGTGGTACGAGGCAGCGTGAATCGAGCTTCTTGCGTGAGGGCATCATCGATATTGTCGAATAGATCGCCGATTCCGTCTTTCTCGATTGGTGCGTTGAGGAGAATCGAGGAACCGAACTTCGCAGAGCGACCGAACTGCGCTTGGTAGTCAAGCGCTATTTCTGTCTGGAGGTACTCGACGGCCTCTCCACTTTCCAGATCCAGGGCCGTTCCGCGGGCTAGGCTTCTGATCTGCTTCTTGCGTTTGCTATTGAACCGACGCACGGAGGTCTGAAGCGTGTTACTATCATCACCAATTCGCTTAACAATCTCAATGCCAAAGTCGTGATCGCAAAACTGGCGGATATAGAAATGCGCCTTGCCGTAACTCAGGGCATAGCATTTGTCGTCTTTTTCAAAGATGTACGCGGAGAAGTAGATGAGATTCATAGGAAGATTATTGTCCTCAAAGTACTCTGCGTACGTCGCAACCCACGGGATCGGGGCTGGTTCCGGATTCTCAAGGAAGTAGAAAGCGCTCTGCCATCCCGACATCTCGCCCTGATGGATGACCTTGAGCCCGACGTCCCCGAGCTTCACCTTGAGAGCCGCCACACCCTCGGTCGGAACAGAGAAGATGTTGAGTTTCATGCTCGCCTGCCGCCTGACACCACTGCCCGCGCCCCCGCGTTAGATCATCACTATCATTTGGTACAGTGATCCCTCTTGTAGTGCTTGTCAAGCTGTTTGTTTAAAGCGACCGGACAGGGCATCTGGCAGGACGGCCGCTCTCGACCGTCTCCAGGCCTCAACTCTCATCATCAATCCGCTACCTCTCCACGTGTCCATTCACGGGTGCGCGCTCCAGCACCCCCGGTTTTGATGTTGTTTTAGGCGGTGGTCAGGGCGGGCGCGGTGGCGCGGGGGGCGGGTAGCCAGGGCTGGCCTGCGAGGGCCATCTGGATGGC